>NZ_JBPBBB010000003.1:0-223362 GCF_050896375.1 Roseovarius tibetensis | reverse complement strand
GCGTTTCCGCGACCGCGAATACAGCTCGCGGTCAAATACGCTTGATCCGCTGGCCTCGTCATGGGATCTTGACGTCAGATGGTAGGCCACTTGGGGAATGTCGGACTCAAGGCGCGCTAAAAGTTGCTAACGAATCGTTGACGCGAATGTCCAATGCGATTCTATTCCGTCTTGGTGTTGTATTTGGAGGCATAAGAGATGAAAATGTGAAAGCAGTTTAAAGCGAGCGCGACCGCGTTGATAATCGTTATCGGCGCAGGATCTGTGCAGGCTGCAGACTTTAGTTTCACTGGGACGTTTGATCAAGACGATGATGTCCAGTTGTTCAACTTTCTAGTGGGAGCGTCGTCAACTGTAACTTTGCGCACGTACTCCTATGCAGGTGGAACACAAGCCGATGGTAATGTAGTATCGGCAGGCGGTTTCGACCCGATCCTCGCGTTGTTCGACTCGACCGGCGCGTTGATTAATCAAAACGATGATGGATCTGGCGTTCCCGCCGACCCGGTGACTTCTCTAACGTACGACACCTTGTTGTCGTCAACACTTGCCGCTGGCAGCTACACAGTATCGGTGATGCAGTATGACAATTTTGCCAATGGACCCAACCTTTCAGACGGGTTCGCCCAAGACGGTGCGGGCAACTTCACGGCATCATTGAACGGGTGTACCGCTAACATTTTCTGTGACGCTGGTGGGTATAGCCGCACAGGTGAGTGGGCGTTCGACGTGCTCAACGTTGAAAGTGCGAGTACACCGACCTCTCCCGTCCCTATCCCTGCAAGCCTCCCACTTCTCGCCATGGCAGTTGGAGCATTTGGGATTATGAGGCGTCGCCTCTAACTTACTAAATATTTTTTTAGTAGCGGCGCCCTTGTGGGGCGCCGTTTTCTGTTTAAGCCATAGACGTCGTTTGCGTCAGAAGCTATCCGAACGAACAAGACCTGTAGAAAGGGAGTCCCATGGCCAGCTACCAATACGTGTACCACATGCAGGGCGTCTCCAAGACCTACCCGGGCGGCAAGAAGTGCTTTGAGGATATCCACCTGAATTTCCTGCCCGGCGTCAAGATCGGCGTCGTGGGCGTCAACGGCTCTGGCAAGTCGACGCTGATGAAGATCATGGCCGGCCTCGACACCGAGTTCACGGGCGAGGCGTGGCGCGCCGAGGGTGCCCGCGTCGGGTACCTGCCGCAGGAACCCCAGCTTGATGAAACCCTCAGCGTGCGCGACAACGTCATGCTGGGCGTGGCCGAGAAGCAGGCCAAGCTGGAGCGGTTCAACGAACTTGCGATGAACTATTCCGACGAGACCGCCGACGAAATGGCGGCCCTGCAGGACGAGATCGACAGCGACAACCTGTGGGATCTCGACAGCCAGATCGACGTCGCGCTCGAGGCGCTGCGCTGCCCGCCCGACGATGCCGACGTGACGAAACTGTCGGGCGGCGAGAAACGCCGCGTGGCGCTGTGCAAGCTGCTGCTCGAAGCCCCCGACATGCTGCTGCTGGACGAGCCGACGAACCATCTTGACGCCGAGACCATCGCGTGGCTGCAACAGCATCTGATCGACTACAAGGGCACGATCCTGATCGTCACCCACGACCGCTATTTCCTCGACAACATCACCGGCTGGATTCTCGAACTCGATCGCGGGCGCGGCATCCCGTACGAGGGCAATTATTCAAGCTGGCTGGAACAGAAGGCCAAGCGGCTGGAGCGTGAGGCCAAGGAAGACAAGTCCAAGCAGAAGACCCTGCAACGCGAACTCGAATGGATGCGGCAGGGCCAAAAGGCGCGCCAGGCCAAGCAGAAGGCCCGGATCAACGCCTATAACGAGCTCGCCAACCAGTCAGAGCGCGAGAAACTGTCGCGTGCGCAGATCGTCATTCCCAACGGCCCGCGCCTGGGGTCCAAGGTGATCGAGGTCGAGGGGCTGAAAAAGCACATGGGCGACGTGCTGTTGATCGAGGATCTCAGCTTTGCCCTGCCGCCCGGCGGTATCGTCGGGGTGATCGGCCCCAACGGCGCGGGCAAGTCGACGCTGTTCAAGATGCTGACCGGCCACGAGGAACCGGACGAAGGCACGATCGAGTACGGCGACACCGTGCAGATGTCCTATGTCGACCAGTCGCGCGACGATCTCAAACCCGACGAGAATGTCTGGGAGGCGATCGCCGACGGCAAGGACATCATCAAGCTGGGCGATGCCGAGGTGAACGCCCGCGCCTATTGCTCGTCCTTCAACTTCAAGGGCGGCGACCAGCAAAAGAAGGTCTCGCTTCTGTCGGGGGGCGAGCGCAACCGCGTGCACATGGCGCGGCTTTTGAAAGAGGGGGGCAACGTCCTGCTCCTCGACGAGCCGACCAACGATCTCGACGTGGAAACCCTGCGCGCGCTCGAGGATGCGCTGGTGGATTTCGCCGGCTGCGCCGTGGTCATCTCCCACGACCGCTTTTTCCTCGACCGGATCTGCACGCATATCCTCGCCTTCGAGGGCGAGGCGCATGTCGAATGGTTCGAGGGCGCGTTCAGCGACTACGAGGAAGACAAGAAACGCCGCCTCGGCGCGGATGCGCTGGAACCCAAGCGCGTGAAGCACAAGAAATTTTCCAGGTGAGACCGCGTCCAGCAAAGCGCGGGTAGCCCGAGATGCAATCGTCCATTGCAGGCTTCGCGCTCGGGCTGGGGTTGATCCTCGCCATCGGGGCGCAAAATGCCTTCGTGCTGCGACAGGGGCTTAGGCGCGAGCATGTGCTGGCTGTGGTGCTGGTCTGTGCGGTCTCGGATGCCGTGCTGGTCACGGTTGGCGTCGCCGGGTTCGGCGCGCTGGCCGAGGCCGTGCCGGGGCTGGAGCGCGTCATGCGCTATGGCGGGGCCGCGTTTTTGGCCGTCTATGGCACGCGCGCCTTCCTGGCCGCGTGGCGCGGCGGAGCGGCGATGCAGGCCGGGACCGGGGCGGCCAGTCTGCGCCGGGCGGTGCTGACCTGCCTCGCGCTGACATGGCTCAACCCGCATGTCTATCTCGATACCGTGGTTCTTCTGGGCGCGGTCTCGGCCCAGTATCCCGACCGGCTGGCCTTTGGCGCCGGTGCGGTGACGGCAAGCTTCGTGTTCTTTTTCGCGCTCGGCTATGGCGCACGCCTGCTGGCCCCCATGTTTCGCAGCCCGACAAGCTGGCGCGTCCTTGACGGGGGCGTCGGGGTGGTCATGTGGGCGATCGCGATCGGCCTTTTGACCGGCTGAGCCATGCGCGAGGCGGGACAGGGTATTGCATTAAAAACATGGATCTGGCGGCCTATCGCGCTCGACAGGTGATAGCCGCCATGTGCTAATGCCACAATGACACCACAGCAGAGCACATATCCCGAACTGGCGGCGCGTCCGGGGTGGGGCGTTTTCTGGATGGTGGTGACGGGCATCCTGTTCGTTGCCGTTACGGCGCTGGTCAAGGTTCTGGGAACACGCGTCCCCGCGCCGCAGGCAGCGTTCCTGCGCTATGCAATGGGGCTGGTCTTCGTGCTGCCGATATTGGGCACCATGTGGTCGTTGCGGCCCGATCGCGGCACATGGGGCCTGATCGCGGCGCGCGGCGCCTTTCACACCGCCGGCGTCGCCCTGTGGTTCTACGCGATGGCGCGCATTCCCATCGCCGACGTGACGGCGATGAATTACCTGTCGCCGATCTACGTGACCCTCGGCGCGGCACTGTTTCTGGGGGAGCGTCTGGCGGCGCGCCGGGTTCTGGCCGTGGTGGTTGCCTTGTGCGGGGCGGTCGTCATCCTGAGACCGGGCTTTCGCGAGGTCGGGCCGGGCCATCTCGCGATGCTGTTCACGGCCGTGTTCTTTGGCGGGTCCTATTTGCTGGCCAAGATGATATCCGGACGGGTCAGCGCCGGTGTGGTCGTGTCCATGTTGTCGTTGACGGTGACAGTCGGGCTTGCGCCGGTGGCCTGGGCGGTATGGGTGACGCCGACCTTGTGGGAACTGGGGATCCTTGCGTGCGTGGCCTGTGTCGCGACCTGCGGTCATTACACGATGACGCTGGCTTTCCGGGCCGCGCCCCTTGCCGTCACCCAGCCCGTGACCTTTCTGCAGCTTGTCTGGGCGGTCATCCTTGGGGTGACTGTCTTTGGCGAAGGCGTCGACCTGTTCGTGGTTCTGGGCGGCACCATCATCGTGGGGGCGGTCAGCTTTATCAGTTGGCGCGAGGCGGTGTTGAAGCGGCGGGTGACACCGCCGGTTCCGGCCACGCGGATATGATGGCTGCGCGCCGCGGTGCAGGTCGAATAACATCCGTCCCAGTATGGCGACGAGGATGACGCGCGCCGCAATCAGGTCTGTGCCGCCACAGCCGCGCTCGGGACACCATGACCGACGGCCCCGCGCCTGCCTCGCGGCGTCTCAGCCGCGCGGATCGAGCAATTTCGTCAGAATACGATCACGGGTTATCTGACCCAGAAGTTCGCCGTCCTGCACCACGCCCAACGTCACGTCGCCGCCGAGCAGTTGTTGCATCACCGTCTGGATCGCGGCACCGGGCGGTACGCTGGCGGCCGGTGTGCCGGTGGCCGGTTCCATGAGGTCGCGCGCGCAGAGCACCCCAAGCGGGTTCATGTGGGCCACGAATTCTGCCACGTAATCGGTGGCGGGGTTGGTGAAGATATCCTGCGGGGTGCCGCATTGCACGATGCGCCCGCCCTCCATGATGGCGATGCGGTCCCCGATCTTGAACGCCTCGTCAAGGTCGTGGCTGACAAAGATGATCGTGCGCCCGAGCGAGGCCTGAAGATCCAGAAGCTCGTCCTGCAAGTGATTGCGGATTAGCGGATCGAGGGCCGAGAACGGCTCGTCCATCAGCAGGATCGGCGCGTCGGTGGCGAACGCACGGGCGAGGCCCACGCGCTGCTGCATGCCGCCCGACAGCTCGCCCACCTTGCGGTCGGCCCAATCGGACAGGCTGACGAGGTTGAGCTGGTTCACGACCCGTCTGGCGCGTTCCGATTTCGGGACGCCGGCAAGTTCGAGGCCAAGCCCGACATTCTGCGCGACCGTGCGCCATGGCAACAGGCCGAATTGCTGGAACACCATCGCGATATGCTGCTGGCGCAGGTGGCGCAACGAGGCCGGGGTGGCATGGGTCACGTCGACCATGGACGTGCCATCATGCACCTCGACCTTGCCGCGCGTGACGGGGTTGAGACCGTTGACGGCGCGCAGAAGCGTGGACTTGCCGGAGCCCGAAAGCCCCATGAGCACGACGATCTCGCCGGGCGCGACCGAGATATCGCAATCATGCACGCCGAGGACCTGCCCGGTGGCCTGTTGTATCTCGGATCGCGACTGTCCGGCATCCATCAGGGGCAGGGCCGTCTCTGGCGCGTCGCCGAAGACGATGGAGACATTGTCGAATCTGACACTCACATCGGTCATTTTCGGTCCTTCATGCGCAGCATCCGGTCAAGCACGATGGCCACCACGACAATCATCAGCCCGGATTCGAAGCCGAGCGAGATATTGACGGTGTTGATCGCCCGCAGCACTGGCACGCCCAGCCCGTCGGCCCCCACCAGCGCGCCGATCACCACCATCGACAGCGACAGCATGATGGTCTGGTTCAGCCCGGCCATGATCTGCGGCAGGGCGTAAGGCAGTTCCACCTTCCGCAGCGTCTGCCTGTTCGTGGACCCGAAGGCTTGCGCGGCCTCCAGCAGCGGCTGCGGCGTCGACGAAATCCCCAGATGTGTCAGGCGGATCGGCGCAGGCACCACGAAGATCACCGTGGCGATCAGGCCGGGCACCATGCCTATGCCGAAAAACACGATCGCCGGGATGAGATAGACGAAGGGCGGCAGGGTCTGCATCAGGTCGAGCACGGGGCGCATCGCGTCATACAGGCGCGGCCGGTGCGCGGCGGCGATGCCGATGGGCACGCCGATTGCCATGCAGAAGATGCACGACGACAGCACCAGCGTCAGGCTTTCGGTGGTTTCTTCCCAGTAATCCTGATTGAGGATGAAAAGGAAGCCGAGGATCACGAAAACGCAGGTTTTCCAGTTGCGCTGCAGCGTCCAGGTGATTGCCACGAAGACCGCGACGATGATCAACGGATGCGGCGTCTGCAACACCCACAGAAAGGTCTCGATCAGCCATTCCATCATGAGCGACAGCGCATCGAAAAACCCGGCGGCGTTGTCCTGCAGCCAGCGAAAGAAATTCTCGGCCCACTGGCCCACGGGGATCTTGTGCTCGCTCAGCCAGTCCATGGGAAGACATGCCCTTTTTGATTGTCGGAAAAACGCGGGGTGCCCCGCCCCGGTCCGGGGCGGGGCGGTGCGACGGGATCTTACATCCCGAGCGCGGTCTTGACGGCCGGCATCGCGTCGTTGCCATCACGGGTCGTCACACCGTCGAGCCATGGGGCGATCGCGTCGGGATTGGCCCGCAGCCACGTGCGCGCGGCCTCTGTGGGATCGGTCCCGTCCTGCAGGATCGCGCCCATGATCTCGTTCTCCATGCTTAGCGTGAATTCGAGATTCTGCAGGAACTGCCCCACGTTGGGACATTCCTCGACATACCCTGCGCGCGTGTTGGTGTGCACGGTAGCCCCACCCAGATCGGGGCCGAACCAGTCATCCCCGCCGGTCAGGTAGGTCATGTCGTGATTGGAGTTCATCGGGTGCGGCTCCCATCCGAGGAACACGATCGGCTCGTCGCGGCGGTCGGCGCGGCTGACCTGCGCCAGCATCCCCTGTTCGGAGCTTTCCCTCAGATCGAAGCCCGACAGGCCGAACGCGTCCGCCTCGATCATGTCGAGGATCAGGCGATTGCCGTCATTGCCCGGCTCGATGCCGTAGATCGTCTCGTCCAGCGCCTCGGCATGCTCGGCGATGTCCCCGAACGAGGTGATCCCGAGATCTGCCCCGACCGCGTTTGTGGCCAGCGTGTATTTCGCGCCGGTCAGGTTGGTGCGGACGGTGTCGACGGTTCCTTCCTCGCGGTAAGGGGCGATGTCGCCTTCCATCGTCGGCATCCAGTTGCCCAGGAACACGTCGATATCCCCGGCGGCCAGCGACTGGTAGGTGACCGGGACCGAGATGACCTTGGTTTCGGTGTCATAGCCCAGGGCCTCCAGCACCACGGTCGTCGCGGCGGTGGTGGCGGTGATGTCGGTCCAGCCCACGTCGGAAAAGGTCACCGTCTCGCAATTGGCAAGGGCGGGGCCCGCGGCGGTCGCAAGGGCGAGCGCGGTCAGGGGGGTCTTGAAAATCATGGTATAGAGTCTCCCGTTATCGGTTTGTCGGGCGCGCGGCCCGGTTTGGCCAGGGGCCCGGCTGGCGCTGCCACCGGGCCCCGGCAAAGGTGCGGTCATGGCCGATCAGGCGAACCACCAGCGCTCGACAAAGCGCATGCCGTCCACATCCCAGTTCGAGCTCATCTCCTCGGTATGGGCGACGTCCGTGGAATTGCCGAACACCCAGTTGGCGAACATCGGGACGATCACGCCGCCCTGGTTCGAGACCAGCGCCTGCATCTCGTAATACATTTCACGGCGCTTGTCCTCGTCGAGTTCCGAGCGCGCCTTGACCAGCAGTTCATCGAACCGCTCGTTGCACCAGAAACTGTCATTCCACGACGCGCCGCACTGATAGGCGGTCGAGAACATCTGGTCTTCGACCACGCGGCCGGACCAGTAGACCGCCGCGAAGTCCTTTTTCATCCAGACATCGGACCAGTACCCGTCATTGGGCTCGCGCGAGGGTTTCAGGTTGATGCCGGCCTCGGCGGCGGAGTTCTGGAACAGGACCGCGGCATCGACCGCGCCGACGAAGGCCGCCTCGGCTGCCGACAGGGTGACGTCGACGCTGTCGAGGCCGGCCTGCTTGAGGTAGTACTTTGCCTTGTCGGGATCGTAGCTCTTCTGCTCCAGCTCGTCGTTGAAGAACCGCTGGTTCGGGCCGATCGGGTGATCGTTGCCGACGGACCCGTAGCCGAAGAGAATCTTGTCGACCATTTCCTGCCGGTCGATGCCGTATTTCAGCGCCATGCGCACATTGTTGTCGTTATAGGGCGCCTCGCGCGTGTCCATGGCGAAGGTGTAGTGCTGCGTACCGGCCACCGCGTTCACCTGGATGTTGGGCCGCCGCTCCAGCAGGTTGACGGTCTTGAGGTCCAGCCGGTCCGCGACCTGAACGTCGCCCGACACAAGCGCGGTCGTGCGGGCGTTCTGATCGACGATGGCGAGCACCTCGGCACTGTCGAACCACGCCACGTCGTCGCGCCAGTGATCCGGGCGACGCTCGACCGAATACGAGACGCCCGGATTGAAGTCCTGCAGCACATAGCTGCCGCAGCCATCGCCCGAGCGCCAGTCGATGCTGTCGCCATCGGCGGGGCAGATCGCCAGGTGATAGTCGGCCAGGATGAACGGAAAGTCGGCATTGCCGCCATCAAGCGTGAAAACAACGGTGTCGTCGCCCTCGGTCGTGATCTCCTGGATCGGGGCAACGATCGGCCCGGCGGCCGATGTGCTGTCCTCGCCGCGGTGGAAGTTGATCGAGTTGACAACGTCGGCCAGTTCCAGCGGCTTGCCGGAATGAAAAGTGATGTCCTTGCGGATCTTGACCCGCCACACCTTGGCGTCGGGCGACGCTTCCCAGCTTTCGGCCACTTCGGGGCGCAGCGATCCGTCCTGCGCGACCTCGGTCAGGTGGCCGTGGATGGTGTAGGACAGCGAGGTGGTAAAGCTGTTCTCGTAGGTGCCGGGGTTCAGCGTGTCGGTGGTCGCCCCGTGGCCGATCGCGGCACGCAGGTGCCCGCCTCGCTTTGGCTGGGCCGCCGCACGCAGCGGAAGGCCCGCGGCAAGGGCAGCCCCGGCAGAGGTCGCCATGAAGCCGCGGCGATTCATGCGGCCTGAATTGAGAATGGTCATCGGTCGTCTCCCTTGGTTGATTTTGGTCCGGACCTTTCTGTGCCGGCGTCGGGCCAATGGGTCGATCTGCCGTCACGGTCGGTTGTGATCAGACTACGCTAATATGACGTCGCAGTGAATTACAACGTCGTTGGTGTAGCGACAGGTGCGTCTCACGAAAGGATGTCCCGCTTTATTGATTGACGGATCAATTAAATATCATTAGCCGACATATGGCAAGCAGGAGACAGACCAGGACATGCCAAAGGTAGGAATGCAGCCCATAAGACGGGCCGCGCTGATGGATGCCACGATTTGCGAAATCGGCGCGCGCGGCTCTCTGGACGTGACCGTGGCGCAGATCGCCCGGCGGGCCGGCATGTCCTCGGCACTGGCACATCATTATTTCGGATCGAAGGATCAGATCTTCGTGGCGGCAATGCGCCACATCCTGACGCTTTACGCCGCCGAGGTGCGCGGTGCGCTGATCATGGCGAAGACCCCGCGCGAGCGGATCGAGGCGATCATCCGCGCCAGCTTCACCCCCGCGCAGTTCCGCCCTGAGATGGTCGCGGCCTGGCTGAATTTCTATGTCCAGGCGCAGCGGTCCGATGCGACCCGCAAGCTTTTGAACATCTACCAGCGGCGGCTGCGCTCGAACCTGCATCACGCGATCCGCCAGATCGACGCGGATCAGGCGCGCACCCTGACCCGTGGCTGCGCCGCGATGATCGACGGTCTCTACATCCGCCAGGCGCTCGGCGAGGGCGGAATCGCACCCGAGACCGCGATCGACGTGCTGCTGCATTACCTTGACACCAGCCTGCCGGGAGAGACCCCATGACCCAAACGCCCAACATCCTGATCTTCATGGTGGACCAGCTGACCGGAACGCTGTTCGAGGATGGCCCGGCGGACTGGCTGCACGCGCCCAACCTGAGGCGGCTGGCGGATCGCTCCACCCGCTTTGCCAATGCCTACACCGCCAGCCCGCTCTGCGCGCCGGGGCGCGCGAGCTTCATGTCCGGGCTGCTGCCGTCCCGTAGCCGCGTCTACGACAACGCCGCCGAATTCTCGGCCGACATCCCAACCTTCGCCCACCACCTGCGCCGCGCGGGCTACCAGACCTGCCTCTCGGGCAAGATGCATTTCGTCGGCCCCGATCAGCTCCACGGCTTCGAGGCGCGGCTGACGACCGACATCTACCCGGCCGATTTCGGCTGGACCCCGGATTACCGCAAGCCCGGCGAGCGCATCGACTGGTGGTATCACAACCTCGGCAGCGTCACCGGCGCGGGCGTGGCCGAGATCTCCAACCAGATGGAATACGACGACGAGGTGGCCTTTCACGGCGCGCAGAAGGTCTACGATCTGGGGCGCGGGCACGACCCGCGGCCGTGGTGCCTGACGGTAAGCTTCACCCACACGCATGATCCATATGTCGCGCGGCGCAAGTACTGGGATCTCTACGAAGACTGCGAGCACTTGCTCCCGCAGGTCCCGGCGATGGACTACACCGATCACGACCCGCACTCGCAACGCATCTTCGACGCCAATGACTGGCGCTCCTTCGAGATCACCGACGAGGATATCCGTCGCTCGCGCCGGGCCTATTTCGCCAACATCTCCTATATCGACGACAAGATCGGCCAGGTGATGGAGGCGCTGGAGGGCACGCGGCAGACCGAGGACACGATCATCCTATTCGTGGCCGATCACGGCGACATGCTGGGCGAGCGCGGGCTGTGGTTCAAGATGTCCTTCTACGAGGGCTCGGCGCGCGTGCCGCTGATGATCGCGGCCCCGGACATGGCACCCGGCCGCGTCACCGCCCCGGTCAGCACGATCGATGTCTGCCCCACGCTCTGCGATCTGGCCGGCGCCGACATGTCCGAGATCGACCCTTGGGTCGAGGGGCAGTCGCTTGTCCCGCTGGGGCAGGGCGGGTCGCGCGAGGCCCCCGTGGCGATGGAATACGCCGCCGAGGCGAGCTATGCGCCGCTTGTCGCGTTGCGCGACACGCGTTGGAAATACACGCGTTGCGCGCTCGACCCCGAGCAGCTCTTCGACCTCGACGCCGATCCGCACGAGCTGACCAACCTCGCCGACGATTCCGCTCATGCCGACACGCTGGCACGGCTGCGCGCCGAGGCAGACGCCCGCTGGGATCTCGACGCGTTCGACGCCCAGATCCGCGAGAGCCAGGCGCGGCGCCATGTCGTCTACGAGGCGCTGCGCGAGGGCGGCTACTACCCGTGGGATTACCAGCCGCTGCAAAAGGCGTCCGAGCGCTACATGCGCAACCACATGAATCTCAACGAGGTCGAGGAAAACCAGCGTTTCCCGCGAGGCGAATGATGGTTTCACCTTTCCAGAAATACTCGAAATCCACCGCCAGCCCCAAGGAGCAACGCTGATGGAGGCCGATTACGTCATCGTCGGCGCGGGCAGCGCCGGGTGCGCCATGGCGTACCGGCTGGCCGAGGCCGGCAATTCCGTTCTGGTGATCGAGCATGGCGGCACGGATGCCGGCCCGTTCATCCAGATGCCCGGCGCGCTGAGCTATCCGATGAACATGCGCCGCTACGACTGGGGCTACCAGACAGAGCCCGAGCCGCATCTCGGCGGGCGGCGACTGGCCTGTCCGCGCGGCAAGGTGATCGGCGGCTCCAGCAGCATCAACGGCATGGTCTATGTGCGGGGTCACGCGCGCGATTACGACCACTGGCGCGATCAGGGGGCCGATGGCTGGGGGTTTGCCGACGTGCTGCCCTATTTCAAACGCCTGGAGTGCTGGCATGACGGCGGGCATGGGGGCGATCCGGCGTGGCGCGGACAGGACGGCCCGCTGCATGTCAGCCGCGGCCGCATGCGCAACCCGTTGGTGCGTGCCTTCATCGAGGCCGGCGTCGAGGCCGGCTATCCCGCGACCGATGACTATAACGGCCACCAACAGGAAGGGTTCGGACCGTTTGAGATGACGGTCCACAAGGGCCAGCGCTGGTCGGCGGCCAACGCCTATCTGCGGCCCGCCCTCAAGCGCGAGACCTGCGATCTGATACGCGGCTTTGTCCGCCGCGTGGTGATCGAGGACGGCCGCGCGACAGGTGTCGAGATCGCACGTGGCGGCGGCACCGAGATCGTGCGCGCCCGCGCCGAGGTGATCGTTGCCGCGTCCTCGATCAACTCGCCCAAGCTGTTGATGCTGTCGGGTGTCGGCCCCGCCGCGCATCTGGCCGATCACGGGATCCCGGTCGTCGCCGACCGTCCGGGCGTGGGGGCCAACCTGCAGGACCATCTGGAGCTTTACATCCAGATCGCCGCAAGCCAACCGGTCAGTCTGTACAAATACTGGAACCTGCCGGGCAAGGCCTGGGTCGGGCTGCGCTGGCTTCTGGGCCGGGGCGGGCCGGGGGCCTCCAACCAGTTCGAAAGTTGCGGCTTCATCCGCTCGGGCCCCGGCGTGGACTATCCCGATATCCAGTTTCATTTCCTGCCCATCGCAGTGCGCTACGACGGCAAGGCCGCGGCCGAGGGGCACGGATTTCAGGCGCATGTCGGGCCGATGCGCAGCGCCTCGCGCGGCTCCGTCACCCTGCGCAGCAATGACCCGGCCGATGATCCGGTGATCCGCTTCAACTACATGAGCGAGGACAGCGACTGGATCGATTTCCGGCGCTGCATCCGCCTGACGCGCGAGATCCTCGGCCAGCCTGCCTTCGCGCCCTACACACGCCACGAGATCCAGCCGGGCGCAGATGTACAAAGCGACGAGGATCTCGACGCGTTCATCCGCGAACACGCCGAAAGCGCCTATCATCCTTGCGGCACCTGCAAGATGGGGCGCGCCGACGACCCGGATGCGGTGGTCGACCCGCAAGGCCGCGTGATCGGCGTGGAGGCGCTGCGCGTGGCCGATTCGAGCATCTTCCCGCGGATCACCAACGGCAATCTCAACGCGCCCTCGATCATGGCCGGCGAGAAGATCGCCGATCATGTCCTTGGCCGCTGCCTGCCCGCAGATAATTCAGAGCCCTGGATGCATCCCGATTGGGAGGTGACGCAGCGGTGATCCTGCCGTGACCTTGTGAAATTAACCTTTTGTTCACCTTTCGTCTTGAGTGCCCTGCTACCGCCTTCCATAAGGCGGCATGGTGCGATGTATCCTTGTTCTTGTCCTGTCCTTGTGGCCTGTTTCCGGATCGGGGCAGGTGTTTGGCGACGAGGTGCGCGTCGTGGACGGCGACACGCTGGACGTCGGAACCACGCGCGTGCGCCTGCACGGGATCGACGCGCCGGAACTGGGGCAGCCGTGCACCGACCGGGCCGGTTTAAGATGGGACTGTGGCCGCTGGGTCGCGCACGAGGTTCGGGCGCGTATCGGCGCGCGCAAACTGAGGTGCGAGGTGATGGACACGGATAGATACGGGCGCACGGTGGCGCGCTGCACACTGGCCGGGCAGGATCTGGGCCGGATAATGGTGCGGGACGGGCTGGCACTGGCGTATCGCACGTATTCCATGGACTATCACCCGGATGAAACGGCGGCACGGCGGGCTGGACGCGGATTGCACGGTCAGCGGATGGTACGGCCCGACATATACCGGCGGACGCAATACGCGCCATCCGCGCGCCCGGCTACGCCGACAGATCCCGCCTGTACGATCAAGGGCAATATCGGCCGCTCGGGCACGCGGATTTATCATGTGCCGGGGCAGGCCTTTTATGACCGGACCGTCATCCGCACCGAGGCCGGGGAACGCTGGTTCTGTGCCGAGGCCGAGGCGCGCGCGGCGGGATGGCGGCGGGCCAGGCGATAGGGATCCGAAGGTGACGCAGTGCAGGCCCGACGGGCGCGCGTTTGATCCCGATCAAGGCCATCCGCATCATGGTCCCTTACCGTGTCACTGGTACCATCAAACAAGGATTAGCACGATGTCCCACACCCCCCACGAGCTGCATGAAGAGTTTCCCGACCTTGCCGACAAGATCAGCGAAATGAAGCAGACCGACGCCCATTTCGCCCGGCTGGCCGATGAGTATCACGACATCAACCGGCAGATCCACGGGGCGGAAACACTGGTGTCTCCGGTCGAGGAATTGACCGAAGTCGAGATGCGCAAGAAGCGTGCCAACCTCAAGGACCAGCTCTATCACATGCTGACCGCCTGAACGCGGCCTTTCGACGGCCGCGACCATGCAGATCGGACCCGTGCGGGACGCCGTTTTACGATACCCGATGCGTCCCGCACCATGCCGGGTCATGCCGTCATGCGATCGGGTGCAGACCCCTTGCCGGCAGGGCGATATGTGCCGAATTTCGCGCCATGCGGGCTAACCTGCGAATTAACGGTTGAAATTCCGACTGGCTCCATCGTTAAGTGCACGTCCATATGGACAGGGCCCGAAGGTTGGATAGCCGCGCATGTCATTCGAACAGATCTTCGTTCTGGTGCTTCTGGCGGTGGTGTTCATCTTCTTCATCAAGGAGATCTACCCGCCGGAAGTGACAGCGCTTGCCGCTTCGGCGGTGCTGCTGGCGACGGGTATCATCCAGACTTCGGATTTCCTGACGGTCTTCAGCTCGTCCGCGCCGATCACCATCGCGATGATGTTCATACTGTCGGCGGCCCTCGAACGCACCGGTGTTCTGGAACTGATCGGGGATTTCCTGCGCAAGCAGGCGCGCGGCTCTTTTTTGCGCACGATCCTGCTGATGATGTTCGGCTCGATGATCGCGTCGGCCGTCATGAACAACACCCCCGTGGTCATCCTGCTGACGCCCGTGATCATTTCGCTGGCCGGTTCGCTCGGGGTGGCGCCGTCGCGGCTGCTGATCCCGCTATCCTATTCGGCGATCTTCGGGGGCACGCTGACGCTGGTCGGCACCTCGACCAACATCCTGATGAGCGGTGTCGCCGCAGATGCGGGTCAGCCGCCCCTGTCGATGTTCGAGATGACGCTGCCGGGTCTCGTTCTGTGCACGGTCGGGGTGCTTTACATGGTGCTGGCGGGGCGGTTCCTGTTGCCGGATCGCGCATCGCTCGCCTCGGTTCTGGGGCATGAAAGCAAGCGCAAGTTTCTGGCGCGTCTGCTGATACCGCATGAATCGCGCTATATCGGCAAGAGCCTTGACGAGTTGCCCTTCAACAAGTCCGGGGCCCGCATCCTAGACGTGGTGCGCGGCGAGGTGTCGATGCGCCGGCACCTCAAGGAGCTCGCGCTCATGGCCGGGGACCGCGTTGTGATCAAGACCGATACCGGCGAGATCCTCGGGCTCAAGGACGATGGCGAGGTCGAGTTCCGCGACATGGACGAAAGCGGGTTCGAGCCGGTGACCGCCGACCGCACCATCACCATGGAGGCCAGCGTTGGGCCCAATTCGCATCTGCGCGGGCGCCCGATCAAGGATCTCAAACTGCGTCGCAAATACGGTGTCTACCTGATGGCGGTGCATCGCCACGAACAGAACATCTCGCGCGACATTCAGGACACGCGGCTGCAATTCGCGGACACGCTTCTGCTTGAAGGCCCGCCCGAGGGGCTGCGCCGGATGATGGATGACGGCGGGATCATCAACCTGACCACGACATCCGAACGCCCGGTGCGCCGCGACAAGGCCCCGCTGGCCATTGGCATCATCGCCATCGTGATGGGGCTGGCCGCGGCCGGTATCATGCCGATCGCAGGGCTGGCGGTGATCGGGGCCTCTGTGGTGATGCTGACGCGCTGTCTCGACCCGGACGAGGCGTTCGATGCGATCGACTGGCGCATCCTGTTCCTGATCTTCGGCATGCTCGGCATGAGCATGGGCATGGAGGAGACGGGCGCGGCCCGCGTTGTGGTCGAGTCGGTGATCTATCTGGTCGGCGGTCTGGGCCCCATCGCGGTGCTTGCGGCCGTCTACGTGATGACCTCGGTGTTGACAGAGATGGTGTCGAACAATGCCGTCGCCGTCCTCGTCGGTCCGATCGCCATCGCGATTGCGCTGGAACTGGGGTTCGATCCCCGGCCGTTCATCATCGCCGTCATGTTCGCGGCCTCGGCCAGTTTTGCCACACCCATCGGATACCAGACAAATACCTTCGTCTACGGCGCGGGGGGGTACAAGTTCCGGGATTTCATCGTGGTCGGGCTGCCGCTCAATGCGATTTTCGCAGTGGTCGCGGTTCTGGTCATTCCGCTTTTCTTCCCGTTCTGACGCTGGCCGGGCGCTCGTGTCGCGCTTTTCGCGGCGGTCGCGATGGCGTATGCCCATGATGCTGTTCGGAGGACCCTGTCATGATGTCATCACCCACGTCTCTGTCGCGCGATCTGGTTCTGGTCGGGGGCGGGCACGCGCATGCCCTCGTGCTGCGGATGTGGGGCATGGACCCCGTGCCGGGGGCGCGGCTTACCCTGATCGACCCGAACCCGATGGCCCCCTATACCGGCATGCTGCCGGGGCTGGTGGCGGGGCATTACCGGCGTGATGCGCTGGAGATCGACCTTGTGCGGCTGGCGCGCTTTGCGGGCGCGCGTCTTCTGATCGGGGCGGTCACGGAGATCGACGCAAGGTCGCGGCGTATCGCCGTCGACGGCCATGGCGAGATTGCCTATGATGTGGCCAGCGTCGATGTCGGCATCCATTCCGCGATGCGCGAACTGCCCGGCTTTGCCGCGCATGGCATGGCGGTCAAGCCGCTGGGTCCGTTTGCCCAGACCTGGGAGAGGTTCGTGGCACGCGTGACGGCGGGTGACGCCGCGCCGCGCATAGCGGTGGTCGGTGGCGGGATTGCCGGGGTCGAACTGGCGATGGCCATGGCGCATCGGCTGCGGCAGGCGATGCAACGGGCCGGTGCAGCCCCGGAAAGCGCCGAAATCACCCTGATCGAGCGCAGCGCGCAGATCACTCCCGACACGCCGGGGCCCCGGACCCGCCTGCTGCGCGCACTCGGGGAGATGGGCGTGACCGTCATGACCGATGCGCAAGTGGCCGAGATTACGGATACGCAGGTCATCCTGAGCGATGGCAGACGGATCAACGCCGCGTTCACGGCGGGGGCCGCAGGTGCGCGCGCCCATCCCTGGATCGCCGAGAGCGGCCTGCCGGTGACGGATCACGGCTTTCTGCGCGTCGGTCCCGATCTGCGGGTCGAGGGCACCGAGACGCTGTTCGCCGCCGGCGATTGCGCGCATCTGAGCCATGCGCCGCGTCCAAAGGCCGGCGTGTTCGCGGTGCGTGCCGCGCCGGTGCTGCGGGACAATCTGCGCGCGGCGCTTTCCGGGGGCCGGTTGCGTCGCTTCCGACCGCAACGCCATTATCTGAAGCTTGTCTCGCTTGGCGAAAAATCGGCGCTGGCCGAGAAGGCGGGGTTGACCGTCTCGGGGCCGTTGCTCTGGCACTGGAAAGACCGGATCGACCGCCGGTTCATGACGCAGTTCACCGCGCTTCCGTCGATGCCGGCACCAAAGCCGCCGCGCGTCACGGCCCTTGACGAAGAGACCGGAGACGATCCGCTTTGCGGGGGATGCGGCAGCAAGGTGGCGCCGTCGGTGCTGGCCGACACGCTGGCGGCGCAACCCCATGGCACGCGCCCCGACATCCTGACCGGGCCGGGCGATGACGCGGCGCTTCTGGAGATGGGCGGGGTGCGGCAGGTCCTGACAACCGATCATCTGCGCGCGTTCATTCTGGATTACGGGCGCATGGCGCGGATCACCGCGCTGCATGCGCTTGGCGATATCTGGGCCATGGGCGCGCGTCCGCAGGCCGCACTGGTGTCGATCACCCTGCCGCGCATGTCCGAGCCGTTGCAGGCCCGCACGATGGCCGAGATCATGGCGCAGGCCGGGGCGGCCTTGCGCGGGGCCGGGGCCGAGATCGTCGGCGGGCATTCCAACATGGGGGCAGAATTGAGCATCGGGTTCACACTGACCGGGCTGCTGGACCGGCCGGCGATTTCCACCGGTGGCGCACGGGCAGGTGACGCGGTGATCCTGACGCGGCCGATCGGGTCGGGCACGCTTTTGGCCGCGGAAATGCGCGGGCTGGCGCAAGGTGGCGACATCGTGGCGCTGCTCGCAGTGTTGGCAAAGCCCCAGGGCGACGCGGCAGAGATCCTTGGCGATGCCCATGCGATGACGGATGTGACGGGCTTCGGACTGGCCGGGCATCTTGCCGCCATCTGCCGCGCATCCCGTGTTGCCGCGCATCTCGATCTGGCCGCGATCCCGATTTTTGCCGGGGCCGAGGGGCTTGCGGCGCAAGACATACGGTCGACGGTCTGGACGGCCAACCGTCGTGCGGCCCCGGTGATCGGGGCAGGGGACGGCCCGCGCGCGGTGCTGTTGCACGATCCGCAAACGGCGGGCGGGTTGCTGGCGGCGGTCGCCCCCGAGACAGCTGCGGCGCACATCGAGGCCCTGCGCGCCGCCGGTCACGATGCGGCGATCATCGGGCGCGTGATCGATGGCCCGGCAGAGATACGCGCGGTCTAGCCCGCGTCAGCCGTGCCCGGCGATCAGGCGTCGCGCGGTCGCGGCGAGTGTTGCGTCCGTGAGGTCCGCCAGTTCCAGCGTCGGCCCGTCATGCCGCGTCGTCATGCGCGTGTAGCGCGGGTCGTAATGCTGCGTGATCAGCGCCTCGACCAGCGCCGCAAGGTCACCCCTCGCGGCCAGATCGCGCCACTCCGCCACCACCTCGTGCCCGTGAAAGCGTACGAGCCGTCCCAGCGTCGCCTCGATCTGCGCCGGGTCCAGATCCTCATACTCTGCCATCAGGTGCCCGACACGCGCGCCAAGCGGCGCGGTGATCCGCACGGCCTGCGCGGCCTTCATCGCCACAGCCAGTGCGGGTGGCAGGTTGATCCGGCCGATGCGCGTGCTCTCGGCCTCGACAAAGACAGGGCGCGCGGGATCGAGCCGTCTGACCTGATCGGCCAGCCTGCTTTCGAACCCCTTTTGCGCGGGTTGCGGGTGCGCCATGGACCCGAAGACAGACCCCCGATGCGCCGCCAGACCTTCGAGATCAAGGATCTGTGCGCCCTCATGCTCAAGGTGACCCAGAAGCCGCGTCTTGGCGGTGCCGGTGCCGCCGTCGATCAGTATGATTTGCGCGGGGAACGGCGAATCGTAAAGCGCCGCCGAGACCAGCCGGCGATAGCTGCGATAGCCGCCCGCAATGGTGTCCGCCCGCCAGCCGATCTGTTGCAGGATGCCGGTGAATGATCCCGACCGCTGCCCGCCGCGCCAGCAATAGACCAGCGGGCGGTAGCCGCCATCACGATCCGCAAGCGTGGTTTCCAGATGCAGGGCCGCGTTGCGTGCGACAAGCGCGGCCCCGACCTTGCGCGCAAGGAACCTGTCCTGCTGCACGTAGATCGTGCCGACGCGCGCGCGCTCATCATCCGACAGGACGGGAAGGTTGATCGCGCCGGGCACATGATCCTCGGCATATTCCGATGGCGAGCGTACATCGATGATCTCGTCGAAGGGCCGCGCGTCGAGGTCGCCAAGGGTCTTGAGGGTGATGGGCATCGTGCGGTGCGGGTATCCTGCTGGCGCGTTGGCCCGTGCATGCGCCGCGTGTCGGGGGAAATCAAGCCGTTTCGGCGTCAGCGGCCCCCGGTCCACCTGCACCGCACAGGGCGCGCGGGCGGCCGGGCCGGGGGACGGTGATCGCAATCGGCGCCGGCGTCCGGCGCCGCCCGGATCATATCGCCTTGCGCAAGCCCATGAACCGGGCCCGCGCGCGGGGATCGTTGTCGAACAGCGCGGCCAGTTGCTCGGTCATCGCGCCGGCCAGTTGATCGGCATCGGTGATGGTTACCGCACGGTCGTAATAGCGCGTCACGTCATGGCCGATGCCGATCGCCAGCAATTCGACCTGGCGGCGGCGTTCGACCATGGCGATCACGTCGCGCAGGTGCTTTTCAAGGTAATTGGCGGGATTGACCGACAGCGTGCTGTCATCCACCGGGGCACCATCGGAGATTACCATCAGGATCTTGCGCGCTTCCTTGCGGGCCACCGTCCGCCTGTGCGCCCATTCCAGCGCCTCGCCGTCGATATTCTCCTTCAGCAGCCCTTCCTTCATCATCAGGCCCAGGTTGTCGCGCGTCCGCCGCATCGGCGCGTCGGCGGACTTGTAGACGATGTGACGCAAATCGTTCAGCCGTCCGGGCAGTTGCGGGCGACCGTCGGCCAGCCACTTTTCACGGCTTTGCCCGCCCTTCCACGCGCGGGTGGTAAAACCGAGGATTTCGACCTTGACCGAGCAACGTTCGAGCGTGCGCGCCAGCACGTCGGCGCAGATCGCGGCGATGGATATTGGCCGCCCCCGCATCGAGCCGGAATTGTCCAGCAGCAGTGTCACGACCGTATCGCGAAACTCTGTATCCTTTTCCACCTTGAAGCTGAGCGGGGTGGTCGGGTTGGCGACCACACGGGCTAGCCGCCCGGCATCCAGGATGCCTTCCTCGCGGTCGAACTCCCAGGACCGGCTCTGTTGCGCCTGAAGCCGGCGTTGCAGCTTGTTGGCCAGCCGCGACACGGCCCCCTTCAGCGGGTCGAGCTGCTGATCGAGATAGGCGCGCAGGCGTTCAAGCTCGATCGGTTCGGCCAGATCCTCGGCGCGGACCTCTTCGTCGTGGGTGGCGTCGAACACGGTGTAGGTGGGATCGGCATCCGAGACTGGCTGTGGTGTCGGCGGCTCCAGCGGGGCCTCGCCCTCGGGCAGCTCGGTCTCGTCGTCCATCTCGTCATCGGCCAGATCGTCCATGCTGACCTGCGACTGCGCCGCGTCCTGCTGTTCATCCTGACTGCGTTCGGGATCGGCGTCGGCCTCGTCCTCTTGGCTGTCGTCTTCGCCACTGTTATCGGGCTCGTCCTGATCTTCGCCGGTGTCCTCGGCCTCGTCGTCCTCGTCATCCTGCGAGTCGTCGGGGTCGTCGCCCAACTGGTCGCCATAGCCCAGATCCTCGATGATCCGGCGGGCGAACTTGGCAAAGGAGGTCTGATCGGCTAGCGTATCCTGCAGGTTTTCCAGCGTGCCGCCGGCCTGCTTTTCGATGAAGTCGCGCCACAGCTCCATCACGTTCTGCGCGCCGGCCGGCATGTCGCGGCCCGTTGCGAGGTGACGGATCAGGTAGCCCGCAGCGGCCGGCAGCGGGGCGTCGGCGGCCGCAGTCATCTGATCGTATCCCAGCCGGGCCGCATCCTGCCCGATCCGCGCGTCGATATTCGTGGCCGTGCCGGGCATTTCACGCGCGCCGACGGCCTCGCAGCGGGCGGTCTCCATCGCCTCGTAAAGCTCTCGGGCCATGTCGCCTTGCGGGCTGTAGCGGGCGTGCAGGCCGGCATCGTGGAACTTGTGGCGCAGCGCCAGCGCGTCCGCCGTCCCGCGCGCGATCAGCACTTCCTCCTTGGACATGCGGCGCGAGATCTGCGGCAGCCGCATCGCGTCGCCGGAAACCCCGCTGGGATCGACCGAATAGCTGACCGACAGATCGGAATCGTCGGCCATCACCTTGGTCGCGTTGGCGAGCGCCTTCTTGAACGGGTCGGCCGGGTTGTCGGTGGGTTTGTTCATTGCGGGTCCCCTGCGCCAGCGGATCTAGCGCACACTCACATTCGCGGCGCTTTCCGGCAGTTCCTCGTCGAAACAGCGCTGGTAGAATTCAGCCACGGTCTGACGTTCCAGCTCGTCGCATTTGTTGAGGAATGTCAGCCGGAAGGCATAGCCCACATCGCGGAAGATCTGCGCATTCTCGGCCCAGGCGATCACCGTCCGCGGGCTCATAACCGTCGACAACTCGCCGTTCATGAAGGCGGTGCGCGACAGGTCGGCGACGGTCACCATGCGGCTGACGGTCTTACGCCCTTCGGCGGTGTTGTAATGCGGGTTCTTCGACAGCACGATCGCGGTCTCCGCATCATGGCTGAGATAGTTCAGCGTCGCCACCAGGCTCCAGCGGTCCATCTGGCCCTGGTTGATCTGCTGGGTGCCATGATAGAGACCCGTTGTGTCGCCGAGACCCACTGTGTTGGCGGTCGCGAACAGGCGGAAATAGGGGTTGGGCGTGATCACCTCGTTCTGGTCCAGCAGCGTCAGCTTGCCGTCGGCCTCGAGCACACGCTGGATGACGAACATCACGTCGGCGCGGCCCGCATCGTATTCGTCGAAAACGATGGCCGTGGGGTTGCGCAGCGCCCAAGGCAGGATGCCCTCGTGGAACTCGGTCACCTGCACACCGTCGCGCAGCTTGATCGCGTCCTTGCCGATCAGGTCGATCCGGCTGATATGGCTGTCGAGATTGACGCGCACGCAGGGCCAGTTCAGCCTTGCTGCGACCTGTTCGATATGGGTCGACTTGCCGGTGCCGTGGTAGCCTTGGATCATCACCCGGCGATTATGTGAAAACCCCGCGAGGATCGCGAGGGTCGTGTCGGGATCGAACTTGTAGGTCGGGTCGAATTCGGGCACGCGCTCGGTCGGTTCGGAAAATCCCTTGACGACCATGTTGCTGTCGATCCCGAACGTATCGCGGACGGAAATCTCCTCGGTCGGTTTCGCGTTGATGTCCATCGTGCCGTCAGCCATATCGCCGGTCCTTCATCGGGTCGTTTCACATGCCGCGTGTTGCAACATATCGCGCAGAAGGGCAAGGGGAAGGGGTAATATCGGCCCGGCGCGGACCCTGTTGACCACTGGTCATACGGGCTTTGCGTGATAGAATGTCCGTGAACGAGGAACTTGGCGGCTTCATGGCGACGCGCAGCGATATCGAAAACCTGATCCTGCGCGTGGCCCAAGGGGACCGCGCGGCGTTCCGCGCGCTTTATGACAGCACCTCGGCGAAACTCTTCGGCATTGCCTTGCGTGTCTTGTCTGACCGCGCCGAGGCCGAAGAGGTGCTTCAGGAGGTGTACGTCAAGGTCTGGGACAATGCGGCGCGGTATAATGTCAACGGGTTCAGCCCGATGACGTGGCTTATCACCATTGCGCGCAATGCGTCCGTGGATCGTCTGCGCCGACTGCGCCGAAGCGAGGATCATGCGCAGATCGAGGACCGCCTCGCCGATCCGGGGCAGGGGCCCGAGGACGCGACCATCGCCGCCTCCGAACGCGGGCGCCTTGTCGCCTGCTTCGGGGAGTTGGGAACGGATCATGCCGAGGCCGTGCGCCGCGCCTACCTTGAGGGTGAGACCTATGCAGATCTTGCGGCGCGTTTCGACGTGCCGCTGAACACGATGCGAACATGGCTGCGTCGCAGTCTCTTGAAGCTACGGGAGTGTCTGACGCGATGAGCGATCAGGATCAGCCGGAACGGGACGACCGCGTCCTCGCGGGGGAATATGCCTTCGGTCTGCTCTCGGCAGAAGAGGCCGCCATGTTCGAGGCGCGCCTGGCCCGGGACCCCGACCTGCGCGCGGTTTACGCGCAATGGGCCGAGGACCTGACGGGGATGACCCTGGATATCGCGCCGCAGCACCCGCCCGCCCGAGTCTGGAAGAGCATCGAGGCGGATCTGTTCGGTGTCGCGCCACGCGCGCCGTGGTACAGGCGCTTTCTGCCATGGGCTGGCGGGCTGGCGGCAGCGATCGTTCTGGTCCTCGCTATCGGTCTTGGCGGCCTGTTCGAACGGGCGCCGCTGCCACCGGTCGATGCGCCGTATGTCGCGGAACTGGCCACCGAGGATCGCAGCCTCGTTGTGCAGGCGATATATGACGACGTCACCGGCAGGCTGTTTGTGCAACGCGAGGCGGGCGGCCCCGCCGAAGGCCGCGCGCTGGAGCTGTGGTTGATCGCCGGAGAGGCGGCGCCTGTCTCGCTCGGGGTGATGCCCGAAGAGTCGCGAGGCGTGCTTCCGGTGCCGGACGGCCTGCGCGACCGGTTCGACGGATCGGTCCTTGCGATTTCGGACGAGCCCGCGGGCGGCTCGCCCACCGGCGCACCCACGGGCGAGGTTCTTGCGGTCGGACCGGTGCGCGACATCTGATCTGGAAAAAAGTTTGAAACTATTTCGCGCCGGCTTGCGTGTCTGCTGGCGACCCGAGGCTGTACGGGCTTTGGGCAACATGATCCAACTTAGGAGACACGACATGACACGTACCAGGATTTTGGCCGCAACAGGCGCCTTGGCAATGACCGCGACAATGGCCGTCGCGGCGATGGACAACCCGATGGTCGGCGGTGCCGAGATGTCGCCCCAGAAGAACATCATCGAAAACGCAGTCAATTCCGCCGATCACGAGACGCTGGTTGCGGCGGTCAAGGCCGCGGGGCTGGTCGAGACCCTGTCGGGCGAGGGACCGTTCACGGTCTTTGCCCCGACAGATGAGGCCTTTGGGATGCTGCGCGAGGGCGCGGTCGAGAAACTGCTGGAACCCGGCGCCCGCGATCAGCTGACGCAGATCCTGACCTGCCACGTGGTCGGTGCCGATGCCATGGCGATGGCGATCAAGGGCATGATCGACGATGACGGTGGCATGCACATCGTGCCGACGCTTGGCGGCTGCGAATTGAAGGCGACCTATTCGGGCAACGACATAATGCTCGAAGACGAGCGCGGGCGCGTGATCAACGTCACCATCGCCGATGTCCAGCAGTCCAACGGCGTGATCCATGTCGTCGACCGCGTTATCCTGCCGCCCAAGCCAGAGTGACGCGGACGGATTCCGCGATCTGCGGTAACGAGTTTTCCGGGTCTCGGGGCGGCGCCATGCGCCGCCCCGTTTCTTTCTGTCGCGGTGCCCTAGCTTCGGCCGCGCGTCTCGAATCGCGGTAGCATCGCGGAAAAGTCGCGCCCGGTGCCGCCCTCGTTCTCGACGAATTGCGCATATAGCTCGCGGGCCGCGCGGCCCATCGGCGTATCGGCATCCGCCGTCTCTGCGGCTTGCTGGGCTAGCGTCAGATCCTTGAGCATCAGTTCCGCGGCGAAGCCGGGCGTGTAATCGTTGTCGGCGGGCGATTTCGGGCCGATCCCCGGCGCGGGACAATAGGCGTTCATCGACCATGAATACCCCGACGAGGTCGAGACGACATCGAACATCGCCTCGCGCGACAGTCCCAGCTTGTCGGCCAGCGCGAACGCCTCGCAGGTGACGATCATCGTGGCGCCAAGGATCATGTTGTTGCAGATCTTGGCCGCTTGCCCGTTGCCCGCCGGCCCGCAATGCACGGCCTTTTGTCCCATGATATCAAATAGCTCCGAGGCGATCTTGAAGCCCGCCTCGTCGCCGCCTACCATGAAGGTCAGCGTGCTGCCCGCAGCACCGCCGACGCCGCCCGAGACAGGTGCGTCAAGTGCCGACAGCCCGGCCTTCAGGGCCTGCGCGGCCACGTCACGCGCGCTGTCGACATCCACGGTCGAGCAATCCAGAAGCACGGCACTTGCGTCCATGGCCGGGATCACCTCGTCTGCGACCGCGCGCAGGATCTGGCCGTTGGGCAGCATCGTGATGACCACCTCCGCGCCGGTCGCGGCCTCGGCCGCGCTGGCGGCGGGGGTGATTCCGTCGACCTTGACGCCGGCCGTGTCGAAACCTGTCACCGTGTGGCCAGCCTTTGCCAGATTGCTTGCCATGGGCGCGCCCATGTTGCCCAACCCGATGAATCCGATCTTCATGTCGCGTCCTCCTCGTCGAATATTTGCACGTCATCGTTCAGTGGCGTCAGCATGCGTGACACATCCTCGTCCGGCAGACTGTCCAGATCGTGCCGCCACGCCGGTTTGCGATCCTTGTCGATGATCGCGGCGCGGACGCCTTCCAGGAAATCCCCTAGTTCCATGGACCGGTAGGTAAAGCGGTATTCAAGGTCGAGCGCTCGGCGAATATCCGCATCCGAACCGCGCAGCCGGTGAATCATCTCTATCGCGCAGGCCATCGAAAGCGGGGACCTGCGCCGAATGTCCGCGAGGGTGTCGCGCGCAAAGTCGCTGTCTTCGCCGCGCAGCGAGTCCACGATCTTGCCAAGCGTGCCGCCCTGAAAATGCGTGTCGATCTGCGGCGCAAGGTCTCGCAGGCCGCCGGGCGGGGGCGGGGTCGTGTACCGTGCGATCACGTCCGCATCGCCCGTCTCGACGAGCGCCGCGGTCATCTCGGCCCACGCATCACGGGACACATGGGTGTCGGCGAAACCGCAATGGATCGCGTCGCCCGGTCCCATGCGCGTGCCGGTCGTGCCAAGATATTCCCCCAGCCGCCCCGGCGCCCGCGCCAGTAACAACGAGCCACCGACATCCGGGACCAGCCCGATACTGCATTCGGGCATGGCGATGCGCGTGCTGTCGCAGACGATCCGGTGCGACCCGTGACAGGAAATGCCCACGCCGCCGCCCATCACGAAGCCCTGCATCAGCGCGACATAAGGTTTGGGATATTCGGCGATCTTCGCGTTGAGACGGTATTCATCGGCCCAGAACCGGCGTCCGAAGGCGAAATCGCCCGCGCGCCCGCGTTCGTAAAGCTGTTGCACGTCGCCGCCTGCGCAAAATGCCTTGTCGCCGGTCGCGTCGATCACGACCAGCGCCACCGTATCGTCGGTCCGCCACGCATCCAGCGCCGTCTCGATCTCCAGACACATTTCGTAGGAAAGGGCGTTGAGCGATTTCGGCCGTGTCAGGGTGATCCGCCCGGCGTGGCCTTCTGTCCGGATATGGATGTCGTCGCTCATTTGTCCGCCAGCATCTGACGCGCGACGATGAGGCGCATGATCTCGTTCGTGCCTTCGAGGATCTCGTGCACACGCAGGTCGCGGACCAGTTTCTCGATCCCGTAGTCGGCGAGGTAGCCGTAGCCGCCATGCAGTTGAAGGCATTGGTTGACGACCGCGCTACCGGTCTCGGTCACGCGCTTTTTCGCCATCGCGCAGAACTTGGTCGCGTCGGGGGCGCCTTCATCAAGCTTCCATGCCGCCTGGCGCAGAAAGGTGCGGGCCGACTGCAGGTCGATCTCCATGTCCGCCAGACGGAATTGCAGGCCTTGGAACTGGTCGATGGACTGGCCGAACGCGTGACGTTCGGCCATGTAAGCCACGGTCATGTCAAGCGCCTGCTGCGCGGCCCCCAGCGAACAGGCGGCAATGTTCAGCCGCCCGCCGTCCAGCCCGTTCATCGCGTAGGAAAACCCCTTGCCCTCTTCGCCGATGAGGTCTCCGGCCGTGATCTTGCACTCGTCGAAATTCACCTGTCGGGTCGGTTGGCTGCGCCAGCCCATCTTGTCCTCGAGCCCGCCAAAGCTGAGGCCGGGTGTCCCGTCTTCGACATAGACGGTTGAGATACCGCGATAGCCGGCCTCGCCGGTGCGAACCATGACGATGTACGCGTCGGAATATCCCCCGCCAGAAATGAATGCCTTGGTCCCGTTGAGCGTGTAGCCTTCATTGGTGCGAACGGCGCGGGTCTTGAGGGCTGCGGCATCGGACCCGGAACCGGGTTCGGTCAGGCAGTAGGACAGAACCGTCTCCATCGTCAGCGCACGTGGCAGTACGCGCGCCTTCATCGCGTCATCGGCGAAATTGTCGATCATCTTGGCGCACATGTTGTGGATCGACAGGAACGCCGCCACCGACGGGCAGGCCATCGACAGCGCCTCGAAGACCAGCGTCGCGTCAAGCCGCGAAAGTCCTGCGCCGCCCGCCTCCTCGCTGACGTAAAGCCCGCCGAACCCGAGCGCCGCGATTTCGGGCCATAGATCCTTGGGAATCGTGCCGGTGCGCTCCCAGTCGCGCGCATGCGGTGCGATGCGGTCCTGACCGAAACTGTGGGCCATGCCGAAGATGGCCGTCTGTTCTTCCGAAAGGGCGAAATCCATGACCGGCTCCTGCTGATTGCGTTGCAGGATTTACAGGCTTTCGGGCTGGAAATTGCAAGTCTGATTTGCGCCGCGTTGCAGCATAAACGACAGGCGGTCGCCTGCAAGGCCGTGACATCGCCCCGTGTCACGGGGCGAATGAAGCTGTTTGAAACAAGGGTAAGGGCGCGCGCCGTCGCCCCCCTGACGTGATCCTAGCTGAACCGGTTCCAAGCCGATTTCATGGCCTCGGCCATATTGTCCCAGGCTTGATCGGCGCCTTTCTTGAAATCTTCCCACGCCTCGACGCTGGAGGCCTGGACCTTTTCATATTGCGCCTGCATCTCGTCGCGCTTCTTGCGCAAGGTCTCGATCTCTTCTTGGTATTTCGTCTGCATTTCGGCGGAGGCTTCGCGCGATTGCGCCTTCAGCTTGTCCATTTCCGCCTGCCATTGATCGAGTTGGGCCTGCATTTTTTCCTGATACGTCTTCTTGTCCATGATGCATGTCTCCTTTTCTTTGCTTCGGATTCCTGTCGTCGTATAACGCAAAGGTATGAAGCCTTTGCGGCGGCGAAAAGGGGCAAGCCATGATTGGCCTGCCCCCGCTTGTTTATCCCGCTGTGTCGGGTCAGTTGAACTTCTTGATTTCGCCCGATTTCAGACGGCTTGCGTAGCTGGTCAGCTCGCGTTTGACGATTGGCATCAGGAAGTACAGCCCGATGATGTTGACCACCGCCATGGCAAAGATCGCCGCATCCGAAAAGTCGATCACGGGTCCAAGCTGCGAGGCGGCACCGATCACCACGAAGACACAGAAGATGACCTTGAAGACCAGCTCTTTCGTCTCGCCTTCGCCGAAGAGGAAGGTCCACGCCTTGAGGCCGTAATAGGACCAGGTGATCATCGTCGAGAAGGCGAAAAGCACCACGGCAAGCGCCAGGACGTAAGGGAACCAGCTGATCTTGCTGCCGAACGCGGCCGAGGTCAGGCCGACGCCAGACGTGTCGCCGATGGTCCGCACGGCGGTGCCCGCCTCGTTCAGCAGGTACAGCCCGCTTGTCGGATCGACGACCAGTTGCTGCGTGATGATGATCACCAGTGCCGTCATCGTGCAGACGATGACGGTGTCGATGAACGGCTCCAGCAGGGCGACATAGCCTTCGGTGATCGGCTCGTTCGTCCTGACGGCCGAGTGCGCGATCGCCGCCGATCCGACGCCCGCCTCGTTGGAAAACGCCGCCCGCTTGAAGCCCTGGATCAATGCGCCGACAAAGCCGCCCGCGACCCCGAGCCCGGTGAACGCCCCGGCGAAGATCTGCCCGAAGGCCCAACCGATCAGGTGATAGTTCATCGCGATGATGATCAGCGCGGTGCCGACGTAGAGGATGCCCATGAACGGCACGACCTTCTCGGTCACGCGCGCGATCGACTTGATCCCGCCGACGATCACCGCGAAGACCAGACCGGCAAAGACCAGACCCGTGATCCATCCGGGATAGTCCCCGACAACGCCGCTGATCTGCTGATGCGCCTGGTTGGCCTGAAACATGTTGCCGCCACCAAGCGCGCCGAGGATACAGAAGATCGAGAACAGAACCGCAAGGATCTGGCCGCCGGGCAGTCCGCGTTCCGCAAAGCCCTTGGTCAGATAATACATCGGCCCGCCCGAGACGCGCCCGTCCTCGTATTCGTTGCGGTATTTCACGCCAAGGGTGCATTCGGTGAACTTCGTGGCCATGCCCATCAGACCGGCGAGGATCATCCAGAATGTCGCGCCCGGCCCGCCGATCCCGATGGCGACCGCAACACCGGCGATGTTGCCCAGCCCGACCGTTCCCGAAAGCGCGGTGGCCAGTGCCTGAAAGTGGCTGACCTCACCGGCATCGTTGGGATCGGAGTAATCCCCCCTGACCAGGGCGATGGAGTGCCCGATCACGCGGAACTGGATAAAGCCGAAATAGATGGTGAAAACCACGGCCCCGACGACCAGCCATCCGACGATCCACGGAAAGGCCGTTCCGGGGAAGTTGGAAAAGATCAGGCTGACAAACCAGCCCGTCGAGTCCGCGAAGATCTGATTGACCCGGTCATCGAGCGACATGGCCTGGTCCTGTGCGCAGGCCGGCACACTGCCGAGCATCGTCCCGACCGCGGCGATCGCCGCGGAAAATGAAAGGTTTTTCATTATTTTTATCCCTGTTTTCAGTTCCTGATCATGGCACGATGGTGCAGGGCACGGGTGCCGTCTGCACAAGGGCCCCCGCCACAGACCCGAAGACCCGTGCACCAAGCGCCGATTGACCGTCGCGTCCGATGATGATCTGCACCGCATCCTTTTCCTTCGCGACGCGGCTCAGGATGTCGGCGGTCTTGCCGTAGCGGATCTCGGTCTCGACCTCGATGCCCGCATCCTTGAGCTCTGCCACGACGGTAGAGGTGATGGCGTCGCGGGCGCGCTCCATTTCCTCGCGTCGGCGTTTGTGCCGCTCTTCCAGTTCGGCAGGCGTCAAGAACGAATAGGGCGACCATTCCAGCACATGGGCCAGCACGATCGTGCCGCCCTGCGCGCGCACGCGCTCCACGGCGAATTCCAGTGCGCGGCGCGCGGCCACGCTGCCGTCGTAGCCGACGACGAAATTTCCAGACATCGCGAATTCTCCCTTGTTGGTTGCTTGATCGGGAGCGAGTCACCGTGCCCGATACGCAAAGCTAGCAAAGGGAATGATGCCGGTCTTCTCAAAACACGGATTTGCGCGACTTTTACGCCGGAAACAGCCATTCGCAGGGCCGTTTTGCGAAAATAAGGCAATTGTGCATCGCGCGCCCAAGGGTTGCGCCTGTCGGTCGCGGTCCGGGTTGCGCATGAAAGTGGTCGCGACGGACGGCTGTCGCCGGTGGCCGCCTGCCTGTCCGGTCGTGGCAAACGGGCGTCGGAACCGGCGGCCCGTGTTCGCGCCGTCACGGCAGGCGCAACCAGGCGTCCTGCGCGTTATCCCTGAACTGTGGCCGGAAATAGGCCACCATGCGTCCTTCGGTCGGGGCGCGGGCATCGGTGCCCCAGGGGGCGACACCGTGCAGGGCAAGACGGTGCACCAGATAGGCCGTGCCGGGCGGGCCATGCACGGTGACGCGCGGGCATGTCGCGAAGACCTCGCGGCGGGCGGCGCGGTAGACATCCGTCACGTCGACGTCGCCCCAGCCTGCCGGGTCGAGGCCGCCAAGCACCGTCTCGAAAGCCTCGCGCATAATGTGATGACTGCCTTCCCAGACCACCAGCGGGCCTGCCGCGGCGTCGGCGTCTGTCAGTGGCAGGCCGAGAATGAAGCCGTGACGCTCGCGCAGCATCCGCCGTCTGGCCGGCCCGACCGGCAACAGCCCATCGACATGCGCGGCATCCCTGTTGCGCCGGTAGCCGAACGCGGTCTCGGACTCGCCGGCCCTGGGGCGGGGATAGCCCGGATAGACCACCGAGACCTGACCGGGGTGCAGCGGCAGACCCCCGTAAAGCGCATGGGCCGCGTCAAGCGCCGCGCCGCCAAGCGGTGCCGAGGACGCGACCCGGCCTTGCGCGTCATTGGGCAACGTGTCGACGCCGACGAACCACGTGCCCTCGCATTGCAACCACTGCGCACGCTGTGCCGGATCGGCCATGCGCGCGAGGGCGGCGGCGCGCGCCTTGGTCGCCCAATCCAGCAGGTCCGGCTCTGACGGGAAACGCGCCCAGCCTTTTTGCAGCAGGTCCGCTACCATCCGACCGACTTGCGCAGCATATTGAGCGCCACCGCCGTGATGAACAGCGCGAACACGCGTTTCAGCGGCTTCGGGTCCATCGCATGCGCCAGTCGCACGCCCCATGGCGCGGTGACGAGGGTCATCGCGATGACCACGGTGAATGCCACGAGGTTGACCGCGCCGAAGGTGAGCGGCGGGCGGTTTTCGGGCGCTATCTCGAGAAACAGGAACCCCGCCACCGACGGCACCGCAATCGTCAGGCCAAAGCCCGCCGCCGTGGCCACCGCACGGTGGATCGGCACGGCATAAAGGCTCATCAGGGGGACGCCGAAACTGCCGCCGCCGATCCCCATTAGCACCGACAGAAAGCCCATGAAGGGCGATACCAGCGCGCGGGTCGCGCCCTTCGGCATCTCGGCGCCAAGCCGCCAATGCGCACGGCCAAAACCCAGATACAGCCCGATGACCAACCCGAGGACGCCGAAAAGCCCTTGAAGCGTGGTTGATCGCAGGCTGGCCGCCACCAACACGCCAAGGATCGCCCCGACCGCGATTCCCGGCGCCCATCCGCGCAGGATCGCCCAGTCCACGGCCCCCTTGCGATGATGGCTCAGAACCGATCGCACGGAGGTCACGATGATCGTGGCCAGCGAGGTCGCAAGGCACATCTGCATGAGTTGCGGCCCGTCATAGCCGAGCGTCTGGAAGGCGTAGAAGAAGGCCGGGACCAGAACGATTCCGCCGCCGACGCCAAGCAGGCCCGCGAGAACCCCGGCGACGGCGCCGATGACCAGAAGCAAGCCCAGCATCTGCAGCAAGAGGGTGGTGTCGGGAAGGGGAATGGCCATGCGTATGCTCCGCGTTTGAATACGCGTCGGCTTACACTGCGCCGTCACAAAGGAAAAGCCGCGCACGGTTTCGGCTTGCCCCGGCCCATCCGATCCGTGAATAAGGAGCCGCAGACAACCTACCGGCAGGCCCCATGCCCCGCTACGCCCTTCAGGTCGAATATAACGGCGCACCCTTTTCCGGCTGGCAACGGCAGACCGATCATCCGTCGGTGCAGGGGGCCATCGAGGCGGCGCTCGCCCGGTTGGAGGCGGGGCCACACCGCATCGCGGCGGCGGGCCGCACCGATGCGGGGGTTCATGCGCTGGCGCAGGTGGCGCATTGCGACCTGCTGCGCGAATGGCAGCCCTACCGCCTTGCCGAAGCGCTGAATTACCATCTCAAACCCGATCCGGTGGCGATCACCGCTTGTGCAAGGGTGGCGGATGACTGGCACGCGCGGTTCTCGGCCACGGGGCGGCGCTATCTCTTTCGCGTGACAACCCGCCGCGCGCCACCGACCATCGAGGCCGGCCGCGTCTGGCAGGTAAAGCGCGATCTTGATGTCGCGGCGATGCGGGCGGGTGCCGCGCATTTGCTGGGCCATCACGATTTCACCACCTTTCGCGCGTCGATCTGTCAGGCCGCCAGCCCGATGAAGACGCTTGACCGGCTGGAGATCACGCCGGTCGAAACCTCGACCGGTCCCGAGATCCATTTTCATCTCGCCGCGCGCTCTTTTCTGCACAGCCAGGTGCGCAGTTTCGTCGGCACACTGGAACGTGTGGGCACGGGCGCGTGGTCGCCCGAGCAGGTCGGCGTGGCGTTGCGCGCGCGCGATCGTACCGCGTGCGGTCCGGTCGCCCCGCCGCACGGGCTGTACCTCGCGGGCGTCGTCTACGCCCCGGACCCCTTTGCGGGGTCTTGACGATCAACCGGTCCAGATCTCCGGGCCGGCCGCGATGGATCTGTCCAAGGGACCGATCGCGCGCACGTCTTTCCTTGTGTAGTCCATGCAGGCGAGAACCTGGCGGATCGCGGCCAGCCTTGCGCGACGCTTGTCATCGGACCGGATGACGGTCCAGGGCGCGTGATCGGACTGGCTGCGCATCAGCGTCTCGCCTATCGCGGTGCTGTAGGCCTGCCATCTGCGCAGGCCCTCGACGTCGATCCAGCTAAGCTTCCACTGCTTGAGCGGATCTCTCTCGCGGTCGAGAAAACGGCGCAACTGTTCGGCCCGTCCGACATCAAGCCAGAACTTGAACAGGATGATCCCCTCATGCACCAGCATCCGCTCGAAATCGGGGACCTGTGCGAAAAGATGCTCGCGCTCGTCGGGGGTGCAGAAGTCGAAGACATGTTCGACCACGCCCCGGTTGTACCAGCTGCGATCATAGAACACGATCTCGCCGCTTGCGGGCAGGTGGTTGATATATCGCTGGAAATACCATTGCGTCGCTTCGACGTCCGAAGGTCTTGGCAGCGCGACGACCCGCGCGCCGCGCGGGTTGAGATGCGCGCGGAACCGGTCGATGGTCCCGCCTTTCCCGGCGGCGTCGCGGCCTTCGAACAGGATTGCGATCCGGGTGCCGGTTTGCCGCGCCCAGTGCCGCAGCTTGACAAGTTCGATCTGCAACGCGTGCAGATCCTGCTGATAGATCTTCTTGGACATGAGGCTGGAATAAGGAAAGGCCGGGTTCAGCACATCGTCCCGTTCGGCGCGACGTATGGCGTCGCGCACCTCGGCGGGGGCTTCGGTCTGGAAGTAGGCGCTGATCGCGCCGTCAAAAGGCAATTCCATGCCGTACACCTTCACCGTTCACAGGGCAGTATGGCCGGTCAGTCGGCGTCGCGCAATCCGGCGCGGGCCGCGGCGCGCTGGATGGCGGCGACAACCGCGTCCTCGTCCGCGTGCTGTGGCATGTGGCCGATCCCGTCGAGCGGCGTCAGATGTGCGCCCGCGATCTGATCGGCCAGCGGGATCGAGTGGATCGACAAACCCACCGTCGTATCCTCGGTGCCGTGGAGGATTTCCACGGGGACGGATATTTCGCCGTAGCGGGTGTGCAGCGCCTCGATCTCGCCCAGCAGGTTGGCGCGCTGCAGGGCGTTCGCGCGCAGGCTGTCCCGCCGCAGGGTCAATCCCGCGCCGACATGGTCAAGATAGCCCTCGGGCGGGTCTTGCGGGGTAAAGATGCGGCCCACGGCCTCTTCGACGCGGCGGTCATCGACGTAGGCGGTTATGAACGGGATCACCAGCGGGCCGAGGATCGGGTTCGACAGCACGCGATAATAGGTCGAAATCCCGCCCTCCCACGGTTTGGCGGCACCGGAGACGTCCACGAGGGCCGCGATGTGATCGGGGCGCGTTACCGCCCAGGCAAGCGCGACCGCGCCGCCGTAACTGTGGCCAAGGACGATGGGCCTGTCGGCGCCCAGTTGCGCGGCCGCCTTTTGCAACAGCTCTGCCTGCTGGACCACCGTGGCACCGGTGCGATTGATCCTGTCGGTATAGCCGAGACCGGGTCGGTCCAGCACGATCACCCGGAAATCCCCGGCCAGCCGTGGCGCCAGAGAAAAGGTCATGTCGCGCGTGTTGCCCGATGCCCCGTGGATGAGCACCAGATCGGGGACGTCGCCCGCGTCCCCGCCCATGACGACACCGTGCACCCTGTGGCCGTCCACGGTCACGATACGGCCCTCGGGGGGATAGGCCGCCTCGGCCCGCGCCTCGTGCAGTCGCGCGCGATGCTGCGTCCAGCCCCAGACACAAGCCGCGACGAGGACGAGAAGGGTCAAGGACTTAAAGGCCAATGGCATGCATGTCGAACGGTGTGGTCTGGTAGATCTGGTTGATCCAGTTGCCGTAGAGCAGATGCGCATGGCTGCGCCACCGGTTCTGAGGGGGGCGGGCAGGGTCGTCGTCGGGGTAGTAGTTCAACGGTAGCGTGATCTCTGCGTCGGCGGTGACGTCGCGGTCGTATTCCTGCTTCAGCGTATCGGTGTCATATTCGAAGTGATTGAATATGTAGATCGCGCGATGCTTCGGGTCCTCGACGAGGCAGGGCCCGACCTCGGTGCTGTCCAGAAGGATGCGCAGGCCCGGCACGGTCTCGATCTCGGGGCGCCGCATCTCGGTCCAGCGGCTGACGGGGATCACGCAATCATCCGAAAAGCCGCGCAGATAGGGCGACGCCGGGGCCATGTTGCGATGCCGGAAACAGCCAAAGGCCTTATGGTCCAGCATGTGCTTTTGCACGCCATGAAAATGATTGATCATCGCCATTCCGCCCCAACAGACGCCGAACGTCGAATGCACATGGGTTTGCGTCCACTCGAAGACGCGGCGCAACTCGTCCCAGTAGGTGACGGCGTCGAACGCAAGATGCTCGATCGGGGCGCCGGTAATGATGAGCCCGTCATACTTGTTGCCGGTCGCCGCGATGTCCTCGAACGGGCGGTAGAAGCTTTCCATGTGTTCGGCGGCGGTGTTGCGGGTCTGATGCTCTGACATGCGGATGAGGTCGAATTCGATCTGCAACGGCGTGGCCCCGATCAGGCGGGCGAACTGGTTTTCCGTCTGGATCTTTTTCGGCATCAGGTTGAGCAGGCCGATGCGCAGCGGCCGGATATCCTGCCGCGCGGCCTGATCGGGGTCCATGACCATCACGCCCTCGCGCGTCAGCACGTCATAGGCGGGCAGGTTGGCAGGCATCTTGATCGGCATGGGGCGTGTATCCTTGGCGCGACGGCGTCAGCTAGATATCGGTTGGCGACGCTCGAGGGCAATGGCGATCAAGTGTTCAAAATCGGCTTTTGTGTGGACCGACGCCACCTCGTCGGCGGTGATGCTGACGCCCCAGGGCACCATTGCGCGGTATCGCGGGTGCCGGTGCGCCAATGCCCGCGCGTACGTCGCCCTGATGAAGCTGTCGGGATCGACCTCGTCGGCGGCGCAGTTGTTTTCGCGCAGATATTCGTCCCAGGCGGCATCGAGGAATTCCGGCTGATAGGCCATCGGCTTGGGCGCGCGGTCAAAGCGGCGGATCAGCTCGGCCGTGTGTGCCTCGGAGCCTTCGATATGCACCAGCAGGCAGTGCGCCGACAACTCCGTCAGGATCGGGTCGTCAGGATCGTCACCGTCCACCCACTCGCAGATCGACCCGCCGGTATCGCAGACGAAATGCGGATAGCCGTAAAGCCGTTGGCTGCGCTCGATGAAATAGCCGGTATCCCTAAGCGCGTTGATCTCGGCGCGGCGGAACTGGTCCTGCCGGCGGCGGTATTCGTCGATCGGCATGCCGCCCTTGGCCGGGTCGCCAGGCTTGCCCAGATAGGTCGAAACGGGTGCGAGATTGTGAAACGAGATGTTGGAGCCGATATAGATCGAATCCGACAGCAGCAGCTCGCGCAGGAACGGCACCTGCATGGCATGCGCCTTGGCGTTGTCGACGATCAGCTCGCCCATGTAGCGGGTGCCGATACGGTAATCGATGGAATAATGGAACCAATCCCCCTGATCCCGCAGCAAGGTCGCAAGATGCGTCTTGCCAAGACCGGACATGCCGTAGAACAGCACACGCTTTTGGGCCGCCTCGCGCCATTCCTGCGCGGTGTCATAGATCATCGTGTGTCCCCTTTTGCGGTGGTGCTACAAACCCCGCACGAGGGCGTCAAACACCAAACCCGGCGCGACACGAAAAAACCCTGCCCCCTTTCGGGAACAGGGTCGCGATTTCCGGGGGCGGTGTTTCAGAACCTCACGCCCAGTTTGACACCGAGGCTCAGCGCATCGTTGTTGCGAAATGAGCCGCGCGGCGCGCCGCCGGTCTGCGGCCGCGCGTCCTTGAGCCAAGTGTAGCGTATCCCGCCCGAGATATCGACCGCCTCGGTCACCTGATACTGCCCGCCAACGGTCAGCGCGGTGAACCCGTTTGTGGGGGCAAGCGGCGAGACCAGATCATCCGATCCGCCATCTTCGTAGATCACCGACGTCCGCGCCGAGAACCGTTCGGTGAACCGCCGTCCGACGCCAAGCTCGTAGGTCGTGGTGTTGTCCAGATCGGCGAGGTTGGTCTGAAATACTGGGGGCACGAGCGAAAATTCCGAGTGGTCGGCCCATCGAATGGAGCCGAAGGCGAGCGTGTCTTCCGCGATGCCCGACTGCACGGCAAGCTTGATCGTCTGCGGCAGCGTGGTGTTGGTGATGCCGCTAGGTGGGGTAAAACCGTTCGGAAATGTTTCCGTGGTGTTGAATGCAAGGTCGATTTCAGAATGGTACGTCAGCGCCGCGCGAAAGGCGATATCGGGGATCTCGTAGGCGGCGCCGATCACGTAGCCGGTGCCGGTATCCGAGGCGTAATTCGATCGATAGCCGTTAGCTGGACCATAAGCGAGGCCCCCGAGGTTGACCTGGCCTTCGGCCCGCACAAAGCGCGGCCCGCCATAGACCGATATCCGGTCCGTCGCCTTGTAGCGCACCAGCGTGGTCAGCCCGTAACTTTCGGCATCCGCAAGCGTGCCCCCCAGCACAGGGGTTTCCGGACCGTATTCCACATCCACACCGTAGGGTTGGTCGAGGATGAAGGCAAGCGAGACCGTCTCGCTGACGTCAAGCTTCAGGCCCGCACCGACGATGCCGAAGGTACTGGCGATGTTCCGGATCGGCGTGCCAATTGCATCAATGCCGGTCAGCGACGGATCGGTGTATCCGTAGGACAACTCTGCGTAGTTGCCCGTCTCGAAAATGATACCGATCGGGGTTCCGCTGCGATCCAGGCCGCCGGCGTGCGCGGTGCCGCTTGCTGCCGCGATTGCCGTGGCGACGAGTGCGAGTTGCTTCATGGGGTCTCTCCTCCGGAAAACGTCAGTGCAGCCTACGGTGACATCTCTCGGGGTCAATCTTTGACGCCGCGTCACGGACAGCATGACGTTTGACGGTGGCGTAACGGACACACTTTCCGCGGTAGTGACAGCGGTAATGACAGGGGACTCATCCCCGGTGTCGTGTCTCGTGCCAGAGGTTGAGGTAATTGGCCCCGAAGATCACCGCGGCGCCGATCAGGACCAGCGCGTCGATCGCCTCGCCGTACACCAGCAGGCCGATCACCGCGATCAGCGGCAGACGCAGGAAATCCACCGGGGTGATCAACGTGGCGGGCGCGATGGACAGCGCGGTGGTCAGGCAGACATGCGCCATCAGCCCGGCACAGCCGATCACGAACAGCCACGGGATCGAGACGGCCGAGGGCAGGGCGATGTCGCCGTCAAGGCCCGCGCAGACGAGGCCGAACACGATCTGTGTTAGCGTCATCCAGAACAGGATGCAGGTCAGTGTCTCGGTCCGCGTCAGCCGTTTGGTGGCAAGGATCGACCCGGCAAAGCCGAGCGCCGCCGCCGCCGCGGCCAGCGTGCCTGCATTGATTGTTTCGGGGCCGGGGCGCGCGACGATCAGGATGCCGGAAAAGCCGATGACGGCGGCAATGGCGCGCACCCGCGTCATCCGCTCGCCCAAGATCAGTGGCGACAGCACCAGCACCCACAGCGGCGAGGTGAATTCCAGCGCGAAGACCTGCGCCAGCGGAATCATCGTGATGGCGTAGAACCAAAGGTTCTGCCCGGTGAAATGGCTGAGATTGCGGATCAGGTGCAGGCCAGGCGACCGCATCGTGATACCGCGCGCATGGCCGGTGATCCGCGACACCGCCAGCACGAGGATGAACCCGACTACGCTGCGATACATCATGATCTCGAAGGTATCGAGTTCGAAGCTGACAGCGCGCCCCGCCACCGCCATCGAGGAAAACGACACTACCGCGCCCAGCATCCACAGCGCGGCCCGCAGGACCGCCGCCGGATCACCACGCGGGGGGCGGGCGCCTGCGTCATTCAGCTGTGCCACCAGACCCGCGGCATCTCGAGGTCGTCGTATTCGGCCACGTTCCTGCGGTCCAGCGGATGCGGAATGGTGATGCGCCCGTCTTTCGCGAACCGCGCCACCCGGTCACGCCGCAAATAGGTGATCTCGAATACGCGTGGAATGGCAACATCCCGGCACCGTGCAAGACCACAACAATTGTTGGCATGCATGTGCACGATGGCAAAATCATGATGCAGCTTCGCAAAGAGAGCGCGCAGCAACGGCAGGCTGTGGTGCTCAAAGATGCGCTCCATGCCGTGAAACTCGATCACCATCATCCGGAAGCGACGCAGCAGCGTAGAGTCGCTTTCGATCAGCACGTCGAATTCCCCGCCCTCGATATCCATCTGCAACAGCAGGTCATCGTCGGCCGTGTCGCCAAGCTTGTCACCGACCCAAGCGTCAAGCGTGGTAAAGGTTTGATCGCAAAAGGCGCCAAGAAATCTCTTGTCGAAGTCGAAGAGTGGATTGTCGATCGGCGGATTGTCCACGCTGGCATCCGCCAGAAAGGACCTTATCCCGTAGGTCCGCGCGATGTCGGCTTCGAAATCGGCAGTGACCGAGACGCCCGGCGAAAAGCAGTGCCGCACGCCGTCCATGTCATCTGCCAGCAGGTAGCCCCCGTCACCGTCTCCACCGACCCGGATCAGGGGCACAGGCGCGATGCTGGCGCGCATCTCGGCGGCGAATGTCTGCACTGCGTGATCGGCGACACTCCGTTGCACGATCTTTCCGCGCGCGAAATCACGCGCGGCCTTGGCCTTTTTTCGGCTGATGATCCAGTCCTTGAGGGTCATGGGCGCCCCGCGCTTTCACTGTTCACATGATCGGGTCCGATGGGCGCGCGGTCAAATCATTGCTGATCTTGACATTACGGGCGGCGGATAGCGGGTTTGACCACAACCCGCCCTCACGGGCACGGGGCGTTTCCAAGCCGGTGCGAGCCGCGTACCGACCGAACCCGGACATGTCAGCCGGTGCGGATTTGCTCACGTCGAACCCACGCGACCTCGGGTCCGCTCGAGTCGGATGGGTCACTCCCACTCGATCGTTCCCGGCGGTTTCGAGGTCACGTCATAGGTAACGCGGTTGATGCCCCTGACCTCGTTGATGATCCGTGTCGCGGTCTCGCCCAGAAAGTCATGGCTGAACGGATAATAGTCCGCCGTCATCCCGTCCACGCTGGTCACCGCGCGCAGGGCGCAGGCAAAATCGTAGGTGCGCCCGTCGCCCATCACGCCGACGGTGCGCACGGGCAGGATCGCCACGAAGGCCTGCCAGATCTCGTCGTAAAGGCCGTGCTTGCGGATCTGGTCGATATAGACGGCATCGGCCTTGCGCAGTATGTCCAGTTTTTCGCGGGTGATCTCGCCGGGACAGCGGATCGCAAGTCCCGGGCCGGGAAACGGGTGGCGCCCGATGAAATGATCCGGCAGGCCCAGTTCGCGGCCAAGGGCGCGGACCTCGTCCTTGAACAGCTCGCGCAGCGGCTCGACCAGTTTCAGGCCCATCTTTTCGGGCAGGCCGCCGACATTGTGATGCGACTTGATCGTGACCGACGGCCCGCCGGAGAAGCTGACGCTTTCGATCACGTCCGGGTAGAGCGTGCCCTGGGCGAGAAACTCTGCCCCCTCGATGTCGCCGGCGTGTCTCTGGAACACGTCGATGAACAGGCGTCCGATGATTTTTCTCTTTTGCTCGGGGTCACTTACGCCGTCAAGCTCACCCAGGAAAAGTTCGGCCTCGTCGGCGTGGATCAGCGGTATGTTATAGTGATCGCGGAACATCGACACGACTTCCACGGCCTCGTTCTGGCGCAGCAGGCCGTGATCCACGAAGACACAGGTCAATTGATCGCCGATGGCCTCGTGCAGAAGGACGGCCGCGACCGACGAGTCGACCCCGCCCGAGAGGCCGCAGATCACCCGTTTGTCGCCGACCTGCGCGCGGATCTTGGCGATCGCCTCGTCGCGGTAGGCGTCCATGGTCCAGTCGCCGGTGAACCCTGCAAGCCGCACGAAGTTCTCGAACAGCCGTTTGCCGTCCGGCGTGTGATGCACCTCGGGGTGAAACTGCACCGCGTAAAAGCGTCGGTCGCGATCCGCGGTCATGGCAAAGGGCGCGCCGGGCGACGTGCCCAGTATCTCGAACCCCGGCGCGATTTCGGATACGTGATCGCCATGGCTCATCCAGACCTGTGCGCGGCCGGCGCCATCGGCGAACCAGCCCTCCAGCAATTCGCTGTCCAGCCCCGATGGCGTGACGAAGGCGCGCCCGAACTCTGCCGTGGCCGTTTCTCCGGCCTCCACCTTTCCGCCAAGATCCTGCATCATCACCTGCTGACCATAGCAGATGCCAAGGATCGGCACGCCGAGATCATAGATGGCGCGTGGCGGGCGCGGGCTGCCGTCGCGGGTGACGCTGTCGGGTCCGCCGGAAAAGATCACGGCCTTGGGCGACATGTCTTGCAGCAGCGTCTCGGTGACGTTCTGATACGGATGAATGTCGCAATAGACGTTCAGTTCACGCAGCCGTCGCGCGATCAGCTGGGTTACCTGGCTGCCGAAGTCGACGATCAGAAGACGGTCATGGGATATCTGTGTCATACGCCAGCCCAGTAGAGCGCGGGCCGTCCCGGTGCAAGGCAAAGACACGTCTCTGACGGTGTCCGAACGGAAAATCCGTTTCCTGCTGTTTCCACCGTCGATGCGGCACGGACCGATTGACGCAGTGGCCGCCGGCTGGTTATCGCGGCACAGCGCCCGCGCGGGGCAGGACATGCCGCATGGAGATCACATTGAACATGACACGCTGCAGTTTCGCACAGGATTGGGCGGCCATGCCCCCGGTATGTCTGGGGGCGACGTGACACCGGGGGCGCGGGTCGCGGCGGCGATAGAGGTGCTTGACGCGATCGGCACGGGGACAGTCGCCGAAAAGGCCCTGCAGACATGGGCGCGCGGCGCGCGTTATGCCGGATCGAAGGACCGTGCGGCGGTGCGCGATCATGTCTTCGATGTGCGTCGCAGATGGCGATCCAGTGCCGCCCTCGGGGGTGGCATGACCGGGCGGTGCCGGATGATCGGGGCGCTGCGCATGCAGGGCACGGACCCTTCGACGCTGTTCACCGGCGATGGCCACGCGCCCGCGCCATTGAGCGAGGCAGAGCTGCGCACCGGAAATGCCGCATCGGGCCCCGAGATGCTTGATCTGCCCGATTGGCTGTGGCCGCATTTCGAGACATCGCTCGGAGATATGGCGGCGGCGTCGGCAGAGGCGTTGCGACACCGCGCCCCGGTGACGCTTCGTGTCAACGCAAGATTCGCCAGCGTCGAGGACGCGCAGGCGCATCTTGCGCGCGACGGTATCGTCACGGTTCGGGTCGACATTGCCAGAAACGCCCTTCAGGTCACCGACGGGGAACGAAAGATTGCCCAGTCAGCGGCCTATGCGCAGGGTCTTGTCGAGCTTCAGGACGGCAGCAGTCAGGCCGCAATGGAGCATCTCGGGATCGCACCAGCCTCGCGGGTGCTCGACTACTGTGCCGGGGGCGGGGGCAAGACACTCGCCATGGCGGCCCGCGTCGATGGCACATGGATCGCCCATGACAGCGCCCCGCACCGCATGAAGGATTTGCGCGCACGCGCCCGCCGCGCCGGGGTCCGGGTTAGCCAGCTGGAGACAGCCGAACTGGCCGGGGCGGCGCCATTCGATCTGGTGCTGTGTGACGTTCCCTGCTCGGGCAGCGGGACATGGCGGCGCACCCCCGACGCCAAGTGGCGCCTGACGCCAGAGCGCCTGGCAGAGCTGACCCGGATCCAGCCGGACATTCTGGAACATGCCGCCGGGTTCGTGGCGCCGGACGGCTGTCTTGTCTACACGACATGCTCGGTGCTGGATGCGGAAAATCGGGCTATCATCGACAGATTTTGCCAGACGCATCCCGCGTGGGCCGTCACCGAGACGCGCCATTGGCCGATATCGCCGACCGGGGATGGCTTTTTCCTGGCGCGGATGCGGCGGGCCGATAGCGATGCAGTTCAACCTTGACGGGTTTTTCCCGGCGGCATTAAATCCTGATTAAGGATTTTGCGTCATCTGACGACGTGTTCCCATGTGGTGAAAGGCACGTCATTGGCGCTCGCAGGAAGTTTCTCTCGCCCGGCATATCACGCCGCAAGACGCTTTGGACCGAGATCCGGGCTTATTGTCCTGATTGCGCTGCTCTTTTCCGGGGCGGCGGTCATCGTAACCGATTCCCGCCTACAGACCCTGTTTGCCGCAATAGGCGCGATCCTGCTGTTCTGCGCGTTCTGGCTGGTGATCATGCGCCGCCATATGTCCCTGCGCGCCGATGACCATGTCCTGCAGGTGGCTGCGATGATCGAGGATGATCCGGTGCCTGTCATTCTTGCGGATACCGAGGGAACGGTCCTGCGGGCGAACCCGTCCGCGCGGCGGGCCTTCCCGGTCGCGCAGGTTCCGACGGTGGACGTCGCCTTGTGCGAAACCTTTGCAAATCCGTGCCGGATCCTGCGCGAGATGGAAAGGGACGCGCGCATCGAAGGGGCTGCCGTCAGGCATCTTCCGGTATGTGAAGGTTTTTTGCGGATCGGTGTGCATCGTGTCGGTGAGGGACGTTTTCTCTGGCGGTTCCAACAGGGTCCGTCCGCGTCCCTGCCCGAGGGCGAGGCCGAACATGATGCCTTCCCGATGCTGACCGTGGGGCGTGACAATTCCGTGCTGGGATTGAACCCGGCGGCACGCGGTATGCTTGGCGATGATGTGCCCACCCTTGACGACGTGTGCCCGCAGCGATCATCGCGCTCGGGTGATCCCTGTGTGGTCGCGACGCCGGACGGTCCGGTCAACTGTTTGCTGATCGAACGTGAGGGGGCGAGTGGTCAGCGCGCGGTCCACCTGATCCCGACCCCGCGCGCGGCCGATCTCGGCGTTGACGGCTGGGCGTTGTTCGAAGAACTGCCGGTGCCGCTGCTCAAGGTCGAACAGGACGGCATGCTCGTACAGTCGAACCGGCCGGCGCGTGCCCTTCTTGGTGTCGACAGCACGCATGACATGCGTCTGGGTGATACCCTCGAAGGGCTTGGCCGCTCGATCAAGGACTGGATCGACGACGCCGCGTCGGAACGTGGTACGGTCCATGCCGAATTTCTGCGCGTGCGCCGCGACGATCGCGAGGTTTTCGTCCAGGTCACGCTCAATCGTGCGATGGAAGATGGCAAGATCGTCCTCATTGCGGTGATGAATGATGCGACGGAATTGAAATCGCTTGAGGCGCAGTTCGTTCAAAGCCAGAAAATGCAGGCGATCGGGCAGCTTGCCGGGGGCGTGGCCCATGATTTCAACAACCTGCTGACCGCGATCACGGGGCACTGCGACCTGCTGCTGTTGCGCCACGACCAGGGCGACCCGGATTATGCCGATCTCATGCAGATCAACCAGAACGCAAATCGCGCGGCGGCCCTTGTCAGTCAGCTCTTGGCTTACTCGCGCAAGCAGACCCTGCGCCCGCAACTGATCGACCTGCGCGAGACACTTGCGGACCTGACCCACCTTCTGAACCGTCTGGTCGGGGAAAAGGTGACCCTCGGACTGAAGCATGATCCCGCCCTTTCGGCCATTCGCGCGGACAAGCGACAGCTGGAACAGGTGATCATGAACCTTGTCGTCAACGCGCGGGACGCGATGCCAAGGGGCGGTGACATTCGTATCCTGACCGAAAACGTGACGCTGGCGAAGCCTTTGCGCCGGGACAGGGCCGTGGTGGCGCCGGGGCGATACGTGTCGGTCAGGATCATCGACGAGGGGGTTGGCATCCCGCCGGACAAGGCCCAGAAAGTGTTCGAGCCTTTCTTCACGACGAAGCGCGCCGGCGAAGGAACCGGCCTTGGGTTGTCCACGGCCTACGGCATTATCAAGCAGACTGGCGGCTTCATCTTTCTCGATAGCGTGCCGCAGCAAGGCACCGTGTTCCAATTGCTTTTCCCGGCTCATGACCGGCCGGAGCCGGTCGAGCAGACCGATGCCGAGGACGTGTCACAGGCCGGACTTGCCAGCGGCGTGGTTCTTCTGGTCGAAGACGAGGCGCCGGTGCGGGCGTTCGCCAGTCGGGCCCTGCAGTTGAAGGGGTTCACGGTCCACGAGGCCGAATCGGCCGAAGATGCGCTTGCCCTGCTCGAAGACGAGGCGCTACACGTCGATGTCTTCGTGACGGATGTGGTGATGCCGGGTATGGACGGGCCAAGCTGGGTGCAACGGGCGCTGGTCAGCCGACCGAAGGCCAAGGTGGTCTTCATGTCGGGATATGCCGAAGAGACCTTCGGCGAGGTACAAGTCAGCATTCCAAATTCGGTCTTTCTGCCGAAACCGTTTTCCCTCAAGGAGTTGACGGATACAGTTCAACGCCAGACGGCGTAATAGATGACACAGGGCGAAGGCACCGGTCACCGCCTACCCGGCGTCGTGCCGTCCGGGCGCTTGCCGTGATGGGCGGTAGATCCCGTGCCGGGCAATATTCTCCCACAACGCGAAATCTTCTGCGTGCGTCTCGCGCAGTCGAGCCTTGGTCCTCGCTGTCAGCGACAACGGCATCTCCGGCGAGATGTTCTCGGCCGCGGTAGTGATCGTGGTCCCCAACCGTTCCTCGAGAAAAGCTCTGAAACCGGCCTGATCCTCGTACCGAAATAGATGCGTCACCCGTGTGCCATTGCGGTGCGGTTCGAGGAATTTCGCCTGGGAGCCCACCCTGGCGTATGCCGGCGGCCGTCCCGTGCAATACGCCGAGACGAACTCATCGAAGCTGATGCCCTGCGTGCTGTTGGCCGCACCGTCGAGGGCTGCACGCCGGCGGTACCGGTACCAGCTGCCCAGCCAGTCGACCGGCTCGCGCATCACGGCCACCACGTCCACATTCTCGCCCAGGAAACGTGTGATCATGGACCGGAAGAACCTATGGTAGCGGAAAACCGGTGCGTGCTTCAACTCGGGGGGGGCACTGACGACCATCGATGCCAGTGGCGCGAGAGCGGTCTCGTAGGCCGTGCTGCCTGTCTTCGGAACCGCCAACAGGACAAGTTTCTGCTTTGCGAATACTAGCATGATCTCGCTCCGTCAGTCTGAATCATCTGTCTCGCCAATGAATTACACGAGTTATTAACCCTTAACGGGAAAACTGCCAGTATCGACAATTTCCTTGATCTGTCCCGGGAACACCCCCATAACGGGTAGAACAAGGCGTGAACGTCCGCAATCATTGCCGCGTTTGAGCGGATGTGGAATAAGGAGGCGAATGAATGGCAACGGCAGATTTACTTTCCATGGATAACAAGAAGAACGCGGACAAGCAAAAGGCGCTCGACAGCGCTCTGGCCCAGATCGAACGCCAGTTTGGCAAGGGGTCAATCATGAGAATGGGCGGTGACAATGTCATCGCCGACATCGAGGCCACCTCGACGGGATCGATCGGCCTTGATATCGCGCTTGGCATTGGTGGTATTCCCAAGGGCCGCGTGGTCGAGGTCTATGGCCCGGAAAGCTCGGGCAAGACGACGCTGACGCTGCACTGCGTCGCCGAGGAACAGAAAAAAGGCGGCGTTTGCGCCTTTGTCGATGCGGAACACGCGCTTGACCCGATCTATGCGCGCAAGCTGGGTGTCGATCTTGACGAGTTGCTGATCTCGCAGCCCGATACCGGCGAGCAGGCGCTTGAAATCGTGGATACGCTGGTACGTTCGGGGGCGGTCAGCATGGTCGTGGTCGATTCGGTCGCGGCGTTGACCCCGAAGTCCGAGCTTGAGGGCGAAATGGGCGACAGCAGCGTCGGCGTTCATGCCCGCCTCATGAGCCAGGCCATGCGAAAGCTCACCGGATCCATAAGCCGAACCAAATGCACGGTTGTCTTCATCAACCAGATCCGCATGAAGATCGGTGTGATGTTCGGCAGCCCCGAAACGACGACGGGCGGCAATGCGCTCAAGTTCTACAGCTCTGTACGGCTCGACATTCGACGTATCGGATCGATCAAGGACCGGGACGAGGTTGTCGGCAACTCGACCCGGGTCAAGGTCGTCAAGAACAAGGTCGCCCCGCCGTTCAAGCAGGTGGAATTTGACATCATGTATGGCGAGGGGATCTCGAAGACCGGAGAGCTGCTCGACATGGGTGTCAAGGCAGGCGTGGTCGACAAGTCCGGCAGCTGGTTCAGTTACGGCGACGAGAGGATCGGTCAAGGCCGCGAGAATGCCAAGAAATATCTCAGGGACCATGCGAACGTGGCGCTGGCGATCGAGGACAAGATACGCGCCGCCCACGGGTTGGACTTCGATATGCCCGAAGAGACAAAGGGCGGTGACAGCGACATTCTCGAAGGCTGAAGCGTCCGGCCCCGCGACCGAGGCCCGCGCTGCGGCGGGGCCTCGGTCGTGGCGGTGGACATGTTCTCTTGCCGCGGCTAAGTCTGACCTGACGCAGGACAGACACATGCCCCGATAAAGAGTTCCCCATGCCCACGCTGAATGACATTCGCTCCACCTTTCTCGATTTCTTCGAGCGACACGATCACACCATCGTCGACAGTTCGCCCTTGGTGCCAAGAAACGATCCGACCCTGATGTTCACCAACTCGGGCATGGTGCAGTTCAAGAACTGCTTCACCGGGGTCGAGCATCCGGGATATACCCGCGCGGCCACCAGCCAGAAATGCGTGCGGGCGGGCGGAAAGCACAACGACCTCGACAATGTGGGATATACCGCGCGTCACCACACCTTTTTCGAGATGCTCGGAAATTTCAGCTTTGGGGATTATTTCAAGGAACAGGCAATTCCGTATGCGTGGGATCTGCTGACCCGCGACTTCGGGCTCGATCCGTCCAGGTTGCTGGTCACGGTCTACCACACCGATGACGAGGCCGCCGACATCTGGAAGAAATACGCGGGCCTGCCCGACGATCGGATCATCCGCATCGCGACGGACGACAATTTCTGGTCGATGGGCCCGACCGGCCCGTGCGGACCGTGTACCGAGATATTCTACGATCACGGGCCCGAAGTCCGGGGTGGCCCCCCCGGCAGCGCGGACGAGGATGGCGACCGTTTCATCGAGATCTGGAACCTCGTCTTCATGCAGAACGAACGGTTCGCGGACGGCACGCAGCGGGATCTCGACATGCAGTCGATCGATACTGGCATGGGGCTGGAGCGGATCGGTGCGCTGTTGCAGGGCAAGCACGACAACTACGACACGGACCTGATGCGCCACCTCATCGAGGCGAGCGCGCACGCCACCAGTGCCGATCCCGACGGTCCCGGCAAGGTGCATCACCGGGTGATCGCCGACCATCTGCGCGCGACCTCGTTCCTGATCGCCGATGGTGTGATGCCGTCCAACGAGGGGCGCGGCTACGTGCTGCGCCGGATCATGCGCCGGGCGATGCGTCATGCGCACATGCTGGGCGCAAAGGACCCGGTCATGCATCGGCTGGTGCCCGCGCTTGTCGGGCAGATGGGCCAGGCCTTTGCCGAGCTTGGTCGTGCACAGCCGCTGATCGAGGAAACGCTGCGAATCGAGGAAACGCGGTTCAAGCAGACGCTCGACCGCGGGTTGCGGCTTCTGGATGAAGAGCTTGATACGTTGCCGGACGGCTCCGCGTTGCCGGGTCGGGCGGCGTTCAAGTTGTACGACACGTATGGGTTTCCGCTTGATCTCACGCAGGATGCGCTGCGCGAGCGTGGGCTTACGGTCGATACCGACGGGTTCGACGCCGCCATGGCCGAGCAGAAGGCCAAGGCGCGGGCGGCCTGGGCCGGGTCCGGCGAGACGGCTGATCAGGCGGTCTGGTTCGACATCGCCGAGGACACGGGCACGACGGATTTTCTGGGATACGACACGGAAACGGCCGAAGGGGAAGTCGCGGCGATTGTCATGGATGGGACCGTGACGCGAGATGTGGCGCAGGGTGTCTCTTGCGCGATCGTTCTCAACCAGACGCCTTTCTATGCCGAGGCGGGCGGGCAGGTGGGCGACACCGGGACGCTCTCGACGGATACTGGCCGCGCGCGCATCACCGACACCAGAAAGGTCGCCGGGGTCTTTATTCATGTCGCCGAGGTCACCGAGGGTGAGATCAAGACCGGACAGGCGGCCAGACTGTCCGTGGATCACGATCGCCGCACCGCGATCCGCGCCAATCACTCGGCCACGCATCTCGTCCACGAGGCGCTGCGCCGCACCCTTGGCGAGCATGTCGCGCAGCGCGGCTCGCTCAACGCGCCGGACCGTCTGCGCTTCGATTTCAGCCATGCCAAACCCCTGAGCGCCGAGGAAATGACCCGCGTCGAGGCCGAGGTGAACGCCTATATCCGTCAGAACGCGCCGGTCGAGACGCGGATCATGGCACCCGACGACGCCCGTGATCTCGGTGCGCAGGCGCTTTTCGGCGAGAAATACGGGGACGAGGTGCGCGTCGTCTCCATGGGCACGCTGGAGGGGTCGGGCAAGGGAACCGACGGACGGACCTATTCGATCGAGCTTTGCGGTGGCACGCATGTGCGCCAGACCGGCGATATCGGTGTGTTCGTCGTGCTTGCCGACTCGGCGTCCAGCGCGGGTGTCCGGCGGATCGAGGCGCTGACCGGCGCGACCGCGTTTGAGTATCTCAGCGGTCAGACAGCGCGTCTTGGTCAGGTCGCCAGCGATCTCAAGATCAGGCCCGAGGATGTGCCCCAGCGGGTAAAATCCCTGATGGACGAGCGTCGCGACCTCGCCAACGAGGTTGCGCAACTGCGCCGCGAACTGGCCATGGCCGGTGGTGCGGGGCAGGGTGATGGCGGCCAGCCTCGTGAGATCGGCGGAATACCTTTCCTGTCACAGGTGCTTTCCGGCGTTCAGGGACGCGATCTGCCGCCGCTCATCGACGAGATGAAGGCGCGGATCGGCAGCGGTGCCATCCTTCTCATCGCCGATACCGGCGGCAAGGTGGCGGTCGCGGCCGGCGTGACCGATGATCTGACGCCACGAATGTCGGCGGTCGATCTCGTTCGGGCTGCCGTGCCCGAGCTTGGTGGCAAGGGCGGTGGCGGTCGGCCCGACATGGCCCAGGGAGGCGGCAGTGACATCGGTGCCGCGGACGCCGCGATCAAGGCCGCTGAAGCGGTCCTGACCCGAGAGGAGGCCTGAATGAGCGCGTATCTGATCGGGCGGATCACCGTGACCGACCCCGAGGTCTATCAGGCCTATGCGCGCCAGACCGTGGCGTTGGCCGAGGAATTCGGCGGGCGGTTTCTGGTCAAGGGCGGCCCGCAGACCGTTATCGAGGGCAACGCGCCCGAGCGGCATGTGATAATCGAATTCCCCGACCGTCAAACCGCGATCGACTGGTACAAGTCCGACGCATATCGCCGGATCTTGCCGCTGGCACAGTCGGCAAGCGAGCGTGACGTCGTCATCGTCGACGATATCTGATCAGACAGGAGACAGCCGATGCCAGCCCTATGGATCGCCCATGTGACCGTGACGAATGACGAGGCCTATGGGCGCTATGCCGCCCTGGCCGGGCCTGCCATAGCAAAGCACGGCGGTGCCTTCGTCGCGCGCGGCGGGCGCTACGTCCAGCTTGAGGGGACAGAGCGCGCGCGCCATGTCGTCGCGCGATTTCCAAGCGTCGAGGCGGCCGAAACCTGCTATCGCAGCCCGGATTATCAACAGGCGCTTGATCATGCGCGCGGCGCGTCAGAGCGTGATCTCGTGATCGTGGAAACGTCTGACTGAGCCGTCTCTGCGCGGCCCTTGTCATCCGGATTGGAAGGGATCATCACGATGCGCGTTCTGCTGGTAGCCTTGTTCGTGGTGCACGCCACGTTCGCGACTGCCAATGACCTAGCTATGCTCAAGGAAAAAGGCACCGTCGCACTGATGCGCCACGCCCTTGCGCCCGGGACAGGCGACCCGGCGTCGTTCGAGCTTGGCGCGTGCAGTACGCAGCGCAATCTTGACGACCGTGGCCGCGATCAGGCCCGCCGCACGGGGCGGGCGTTGCGCAAGGCGGGTGTCACGTTCGATCATGTCTGGACCAGTCAATGGTGCCGGACGCGCGAGACCGCCGAATTGATGGATATGGGAGAGGTCGTCGAAAAGCCGCCGCTCAATTCGTTTTTCGCCGGTCGCGGAGATCGCGCGCGCCAGACCGCCGCCACCCGGCGCCTTCTCGACGCGCTTCCATCCGGGGCCAGTGTTCTCATCGTGACGCATCAGGTGAACATCAGCGCGCTGACGGGCGGGTTCGTCCGGTCCGGCGAGATCATCGTCACACGGCGCACGGATGACGGGCTGGAGCCTGTCGGGCGGATCCTGATCGCGCCTTGACCCCGAAGGTCCACGCGGTCTGGATTGCGTATTTTCAAGGATCGCCGAAGTTGCTAGGTCCGCAACACCAAGGCGCGCGAGGCGAGAATGACCACCATCAGGCTGCACAACACCAAGACCCGTCGCAAGGAGGAGTTCACGCCGCTCGAACGCGATGACGTGCGGATGTATGTCTGCGGCCCGACCGTCTATGACCGGGCGCATCTTGGCAACGCGCGGCCCGTGGTGGTGTTTGATGTCCTTTACCGGCTGTTGCGGCATGTCTACGGGCCGGATCACGTCACCTATGTGCGCAACTTCACCGATGTGGATGACAAGATCAACACGCGCGCGGCCGAGACGGGCCGCGCCATCGGCGACATCACCGCAGAGACGACGCAATGGTTTCTCGATGACATGGGGGAATTGGGCGCGCTCGAACCCGACCACATGCCGCGCGCAACCCGGTATGTCCCGCAGATGGTGACGATGATCGCGGGGCTGATCGAGACGGGTCACGCCTACGAGGCCGAGGGCCATGTGCTTTTCGCCGTGGATAGCTGGCGCGAGAACTACGGCGCGCTCTCGGGCCGCACGGTCGATGACATGATCGCAGGCGCGCGGGTCGAGGTGGCTCCGTATAAACGCAACCCGATGGATTTCGTGCTGTGGAAACCGTCGGACACGGATCAACCCGGCTGGGACAGCCCATGGGGGCGCGGACGGCCCGGCTGGCACATCGAATGCTCGGCGATGGCCTACGAATTGCTGGGAGAGAGTTTCGATATCCATGGTGGCGGCAATGACCTGATGTTCCCGCACCACGAGAACGAGATCGCGCAAAGCTGCTGCGCCCATCCCGAGGGCGAGTTCGCGCGGGTCTGGATGCATAACGAGATGCTGCAGGTCGAGGGCAAGAAGATGTCCAAGAGCCTGGGCAATTTCTTTACGGTGCGGGATCTGCTTGATCAGGGGATACCGGGCGAGGTGATCCGGTTCGTGTTCCTGAGCACGCATTACCGCAAGCCCATGGACTGGACGGCCGAGAAGGCGAGAGAGGCGGAGACGCGGCTGAAGCGGTGGTACATTCTTGCTAGCGGAGATGTTGAGGAAACAGCTCCGCCTGACGAATTGGTCGCCGCACTGGCCGATGACCTCAACACGAAAACAGCGTTGGACGTGATCCACAGGGCGGCTGTGAAAGAAGACATGGCGTCTGTCAAAGCCGGTATGAAACTTCTTGGATTGCTTGAACCCGGAATGGGTGACTGGACAAAACCGCGCGCAAGCACCCATCCTCTGCAAATTGAAATCGAAGCGATTTGTTCCGCATACGCTCACGCACGAGAAAACCGAGACTTCCAGACAGCGGATACAATTCGGGACAGGGCCAAGTCATATGGCATTCACTTGCAAGTTCTTCCTGACAAATCTGTCGGAGTCGAATTTAAAACCACTGGAATGAGTGATGTGGAGTACCTTGAGGGACTTCGGTCGGTACTTGAGGGGCTGACTTGACGTGCCTCTTCGTTCAGCGCCCACCCGTACGGGGGCGTGCCATGTCGAGTATCACCTGCACTGTGAACTGGTCTAGGCCAAGCAAGGCGCGCAGGGCCGCATCGACACCACGCCATGCGATCAACGGCGAACCGTCGCACGAGGGTGCAGCATGAGTCTGACCTCGGATACCGATCTTGTCGCCTGTGGCGATCTGGTGCGGCGCGGCGATCCGGCCCGATTTCAGGCGGCGATGGCGGCGCCCGTCGCGGCGCGCCACGTGCTGTTTCCCATTTACGCCTTCAACATCGAGGTGGCGCGCGCCCCTTGGGTCACGCAAGAGCCGATGATCGCCGAGATGCGGCTGCAATGGTGGCGCGATGCCCTGGAGCAGATCCGCAGCGGCGATGGCGCCCGGCGACACGAAGTGGTGACACCGCTCGCGCGGGTTCTTGATGCGGAAAGGGCGGACCTGCTCGACGAGCTGATCGCGGCGCGGCGTCGGGATATAGAGCGTGTCCCTTTCGACAGCGACGCCGATTTTTCCCGCTACCTTGCCGCTACCTCGGGCAACCTGATGCTGGTGGGCGCCCGCGCGCTCGGGCCTGTGGCGGATGATGTTGTTCGCGATGCCGGGTTCGCGCTTGGGCTGGCCAACTGGTTCCGGGCGATCCCCGCACTGGAGGCGGCGGGACGGCGCCCCCTGCCAGACGGGCGGCCCGATGCGGTCCGCGCGTGGGCCGAGGAGGGGTTGCGATGTCTGGCGCGCGCAAGGTCTGGCCGCGCCCGCGTCTCGCGTGCCGCGAGCCCCGCGATGTTGCCGCTGTGGGAGGTTGGGCCGATCTTGCGACAGGTCGTGCGGTTGCCGCGTGCCGTGGGCGAGGGTGCGCTTGCCGTGTCGCCGGCACGCAGCAAGGCGACACTTTTCACGCGGGCAATGTCGGGTATGTGGTAGGCTGTGCGCGGCGGGTGCGCCGTTGCACCTACATCGAGAACGAGGTGCCACACCCGCACGAGCTTGACACGTTCGGGTTGTCGATCACGAACCGGGCCCCGATCAGCTCCTCGCTGAAATCTATCGTCGCCCCGGACAGGAACGGCAACGAGACACTGTCGACCACGACTTTCTGCCCGTCACTTTCAAGCACGAGATCGTCCTCGACCGGCACGTCAAGCTTGATGTCGTACTGGAATCCGGAACAGCCGCCCCCCTCGACCGCAACGCGCAGCGCCTTGTTTGACGCGCCCGCATCGATCTCGGCCAGTCGGGCGAACGCACGGGGGGTTACCTTGGGGGGCAATTGCATGGCGTCTCTCCGGGGTTGAACCTGCGTGGTGTTTAACATCGTCAATCTATCTGCAACATAAGACCCGAGGCAACAGGCGACAAGGACGTGCAGCACGATGGCCCCCAATGCCCCCCATGCCACAGATCCCGAGCGCACGCGCGGCCGGTTGGTTCCGGAAGAGGAAAGCACCTTTCGCTCGCCGTTCCAGCGCGATCGCGATCGTATCATCCATTCCAGCGCGTTCCGCCGGCTCAAGCACAAGACGCAGGTCTTTGTCGCGCATGAGGGGGACTATTACCGGACGCGCCTGACCCACTCGATCGAGGTGGCGCAGGTGGCGCGCACGGTCGCGGGGGCGCTCGGGCTCAATGCCGAGCTGACCGAGGCCGTGGCGCTTGCCCATGATCTGGGGCACACGCCGTTCGGACATGCGGGTGAAGAGGCGCTCGCGGCCCTGATGGCCCCCTATGGGGGGTTCGATCACAATGCGCAGGCCTTGCGCATCGTCACCGCCTTGGAACGCCACTATGCCGCCTTCGACGGTCTCAACCTGACCTGGGAAACCCTCGAGGGCCTTGCCAAGCATAACGGACCGCTGACCGGGGCACTGCCCTATGCGCTTGCCGAATACACCGCGCGCCACGATCTGGGACTGCATACTCATGCCGGGGCCGAGGCGCAGGTCGCGGCGCTGTCGGATGACATCGCCTACAACAATCACGATCTGCATGACGGTCTGCGCGCGGGGCTGTTCACCGATGACGAGATCGCCGACCTGCCCATCGTCGGCGACTGTTTTGCCGAGGTGGACCGCCTTCATCCCGGCCTTGATCGCAAGCGCCGCCGCCACGAGGCGCTGCGCCGTGTCTTCGGGGCCATGGTGGGGGACGTGATCGCGCAATCGCGCGCCACGCTGGCCGAATTGCAGCCCGAACGCGTCGAGGATATCCGCAATGCCGGTGCGCCCGTGATCCGGTTCTCGGCCCCGATGTGGACCGATCTGCAGGCGATCCGTGGCTTTCTGTTCACCCGGATGTATCGGGCGCCTTCGGTCAACGAGATGCGCGCGCGGGTGCATGGCGTGGTCAGCGATCTTTTCCCGTTCTACATGGCACAGCCCCAGTATCTTCCCAACGAATGGCGCAGCGACGTGGCCCGTGCCGCGGACGAGACGGCGCTTGCGCGTCTCGTCAGTGACTATATCGCGGGAATGACCGATCGGTTTGCCCTGCAAAGCCATGCGCGGGTGATCGGCGGCGATGCCGGGACCCTCAAGTGATTGACGCGCGGGGTCGCGGTGGTACACCGGCGCGCATCGCAGCACGAAAGGCGTGACATGAACCTCTTTACCGACATTCACCACGCGGTCCTCGACGCCCTCGCCGAGATGCAGGCGGCCGGGCAGTTGCCCGACGGTCTCGACACGGCCGGTATCACCGTCGAGCCGCCGCGCGATCCGTCGCATGGCGACATGGCGACCAATGCGGCGATGGTTCTGGCCCGGCCTGCCGGTGTCAAGCCGCGTGATATCGCCACCCCGCTGGCAGAGCGGCTGGCCACGGACGCGCGCATCGCCTCGGCAGAGGTCGCCGGCCCGGGTTTCATAAACCTGCGGCTTGCCTCGGATCTCTGGCATGACGTGCTGCGCGCCGCCTTGCAGGCCGGGGCCGGGTTCGGCCGCTCCGAGATCGGGCGGGGGCGGCGCGTGAATGTCGAATATGTCAGCGCCAACCCGACCGGTCCCTTGCATGTGGGCCACACGCGGGGCGCGGTGTTCGGTGATGCGCTGGCCTCGCTGCTGGATTTCACCGGCCACGAGGTGACCCGCGAATACTACATCAACGATGGCGGGGCGCAGGTGGATGTGCTCGCCCGTTCGGTGTATTTGCGGTATCTCGAAGCGCACGGGCAGGAGGTCGCGTTCGCCGACGGCACGTATCCCGGCGATTACCTGATCGAGGTGGGGCAGGCCCTCAAGAACAAGGTGGGCGCGGCCTATGTGGACCAGCCCGAAGAGGTCTGGCTGGAGGCCGTGCGCGATTTCTCGACCGATGCGATGATGGTCCGCATCCGCGAGGATCTGGCATCGCTCGGCGTCGAGATGGATCATTTCTTTTCGGAAAAGTCGCTTTACGGCACCGGGCTGATCGAGGCGGCGATCGAGGACCTGCGCGGCAAGGATCTGATCTATCGCGGCGTGCTTGAGCCGCCCAAGGGCAAGCGCCCCGAGGACTGGGAGCCGCGCGAACAGACGCTGTTCAAGTCCACCGCGCATGGCGATGACGTGGATCGCCCGATCATGAAATCGGATGGCGGCTGGACGTATTTTGCCCCCGACATCGCCTATCACTATGACAAGATCTCGCGCGGTTACGACCTTCTCATCGACGTGTTCGGCGCCGATCATGGCGGCTACGTCAAGCGGATGAAGGCCGCCGTCTCGGCGCTGTCCGACGGGCGCGTGCCGATCGACATCAAGCTGTGCCAACTGGTCCGGCTTTACAAGAACGGCGAGCCCTTCAAGATGTCCAAGCGCGCGGGCACCTTTGTCACGTTGCGCGACGTCGTCGATCTGGTCGGGGCGGATGTCACCCGCTTTGTCATGCTGACGCGCAAGAACGACGCACCGCTCGACTTCGACTTCGCGCATGTGCTGGAACAGTCCAAGGATAATCCGATTTTCTACGTCCAGTATGCGAACGCGCGGGTCAATTCGGTGCTGCGCAAGGCGCGTGACGCCGGCATCGCCGTGGATGATGCCACGCTGGCCGGGGCGGATCTGTCGGTCCTGACGCACGATGCCGAGATCGCGGTCGCCCGCAAGATCACCGAATGGCCGCGTCTCGTGGAAACCGCCGGTCGCGCGAACGAGCCGCACCGCGTGGCATTCTACCTGTACGATCTAGCCAGCGATCTGCACGCGCTGTGGAATCGCGGGCATGACGAACCCGCGCTGCGCTTCCTGCAAGAGGGTGATCCGGCCACATCGCAGGCGAAAATCGCGCTCGCGCGGGCCGTGACCGTTGTTATTTGTGCAGGTCTTGGTATCCTTGGCGTCACCCCGGTCGAGGAAATGTGACAAAGATCGCGCCATCCGGGGACGAGGCAGATTTCATGACTCCCCGGCGGATGCGGTTCGCCGGAAAATCGAGAGGCGAACATGGCTGAGATGCAGGGTGCCCGGCTGGATGCCGCGCACGAGGGTGTGGCCGGTCTGGCGACATTTACCAATATCACCGGGGCGGTCCTGTCGGTTGCGCTGATCGTCGGGATCGGTGTGTGGGGCTACAAGCTTGTCATGCGGGACGTGTCGGGGGTGCCGGTCGTGCGCGCGGTCGAAGGACCGATGCGCGAGCAGCCCGTCGAACCGGGCGGTCGTGCCGCCGCCCATCAGGGGTTGACGGTCAATGCGATCGCGGCGGACGGGATGGCGGCCGACCCGGCCGATCGTCTGATCCTTGCACCGGACCCCCTGGATCTTAGCTCCGATGACGTTCCGCGAACCGCGGATGCGGCAGAGATCAGCCCGACCACCGACGCTGCGTCGCGCGCGGCGTCCGAGACGCTGCAAAACGCCTCTCTTCCGCTGGAGGGGGCCATCGACGAGACGCCGGAACAGCCAGCGGCCAAGGACGGGGTGCGGCGCTCGTTGCGGCCCAGACTGCGCCCGGACATTCCCGAGGCCGTCGCGTTCGCGGTTGCCTCCGTGCGCAGCAGAACCGCGCCCGCCGAAGAGGTCGACGCCGAGGCGATCCCCGAGGGAACGCGCCTTGCGCAGCTTGGGGTTTTCGACTCGGCCGATGTCGCGCGCGCGGAGTGGCAACGCATGACAACACGGTTCGAAGATTTCCTTGAGGGAAAGCAACGCGTTATTCAGCGCGCTGAAAGTAGTGGGCGAACATTTTACAGGCTGCGCGCGATGGGGTTCGCCGATCTCGGCGAGGCGCGGCGCTTTTGCTCGGCGCTGTCGGCCGAAGACGCCGAATGCATCCCGGTCATGGCCCGTTGAGCCGTTTCGGTGCAACGATCCTCGACGCCGAGGGGCTGCGTCTGACGCCGGGGGAAAAGGCGCTTTTCCGCGAGACCCGCCCCTTCGGTTTCATCCTGTTCGCGCGCAACATAGGAACCCACGACCAGATTCGCGCCCTGTGCGCCGAGATGCGCGAGGCCGCGGGACATGACGCCGTGATCACCATAGATCAGGAAGGCGGGCGCGTGCAGCGGCTGCGCGCACCGAAATGGCGCGACTGGATCGCGCCGCTGGATCTGGCCCGGCAGGCCGGTGCAGAGGCAGAGCGCGCCATGTACCTGCGCTACCGCCTTATCGCCGCAGAGCTTCACGCGCTCGGGATCGACAGCAATTGCGCGCCACTGGTCGATGTCGCGGGTCCGCGGACGCATCCGTTCCTGCGGGATCGCTGTTATGGTGAGGCTGCGCCGGCGGTGGCCGCGATTGGTCGGGCCGTCGCGCAAGGCTCGCTCGATGGGGGTGTCTTGCCGGTGGTCAAGCACATCCCCGGTCATGGCCGTGCCGAAGCCGACAGTCACCACGATCTGCCGGTGATCCAAGACGCGAAGATCGTCCTGCACGAGGCTGATTTCAAACCGTTTCGGGCACTCAATGATCTGCCGATGGGCATGACCGCGCACCTTGTCTATTCGGCGATCGACACCCGACCCGCCACGCTGTCGCCCAAGGTGATGCGGATGATTCGTGACGAGATCGGCTTTGACGGGCTGATCATGACCGACGACATCTCGATGAAGGCGCTTGACGGTGACCTGCCGGCGCTGACGCGCGACGCGCTTGCGGCGGGGTGTGACGTGGTGCTGCATTGCAACGGAACACTGGGCGAACGACGCGCGGTGGCCGAGGCGGCCGGAGAGATGACCGACGAGGCGCAGCGCCGGGCCGGGCGGGCGCTGACATGGCGTACCGCGCCCGTTTCCGTTGACATCGAGACCCTTTCGGCCGAACTTGGTGCGCTGATGCGCGAGCATGGGAATGGCTGAGACCGATTTCGAGACACCAGAGACGTCGACGCATGTGGCCGATCGGCTTGCCGCCGAGGCGTTGATCATCGATGTGGACGGGTTCGAGGGGCCACTTGACCTGTTGCTGAGCCTCGGGCGGACGCAGAAGGTGGATCTGCGCAAGATCTCGGTCTTGCAACTCGCGCAGCAGTACCTGGCATTCGTGGACCGCGCCACGGCACTTCGGCTGGAACTGGCGGCCGATTACCTTGTCATGGCGGCGTGGCTGGCCTTTCTGAAATCGCGCCTTCTTCTGCCGCCCGACCCGGCCGAGGATGGCCCGTCAGGCGAAGAGATGGCGGCGCATCTTGCGTTTCAGCTGGAGCGTCTGCAGGCCATGCGGGATTGTGCTGCGCGGCTGATGGCGCGTGACAGGCTCGGGCGGGATTTCTTTGCGCGCGGTCGGCCGGATGACGTGACACGCCAACGCACCGTCCGCTACAAGGCCAGCCTGCTGGATCTCATGCAGGGCTATGCGCGCATCCGAACACGCGATGAATTCCGTCCCTTTGTCATGGATCGCGACGCGATTTTCACCATCGAACAGGCGCTTGAGCGTATGCGCGGGCTGATCGGCTTCGCCGGCTCGTGGACGGATATCGCAAGCTATTTGCCGGACGGGTTCGGCACCGATGCCGCGCGGCGGCGATCCGCGACGGCCTCGACCTTTGCGGCCTCGCTGGAACTGGTCAAGGAGGGCCGTGTCGAGATCCGGCAGGCCGAGACGTTCGGACCGGTCGAGTTGCGGCGAAAGGATGACTGACGTGCCGCAAGATATGGATGAAGACAGACAGGAAGATCTCGACATTCCACCGATCGCCGAACAGGAACGCATGGTCGAGGCGTTGCTCTTTGCCAGTGCTGCGCCACTCGGCACGCGGGATCTTGCCGCGCGGATGCCGAAGGGCTGTGATCCGGCTGAGGCGCTGATGCATCTGCGCAAACGCTACGAGGGACGCGGAGTTTGCGTCGTGCGGGTCGGTGATGGCTGGGCGTTCCGCACGGCACCGGATCTGGGCCACCTGATGCGCGTCGAGTCCGTCGAGACCCGCAAGCTGAGCCGTGCCGCGATCGAAACACTCGCGATCATCGCCTATCACCAGCCCGTCACGCGCGCGGAGATCGAAGAGATCCGGGGCGTCTCGGTCAGCCGGGGCACGGTCGATCAACTGCTTGAAATGGAATGGATCCGGTTCGGCCGGCGCAAGATGACACCGGGGCGTCCGGTGACCTTCGTGGTCACGCAGGAATTCCTCGATCATTTCGGTCTTGAAAGCGCACGTGATCTTCCGGGGCTTCAGGAATTGCGCGCGGCCGGTCTGCTGGAAAACCGACCGCCGCCGGGACACATGCCCGACAGTGTCCGCGACGAAAGTGATGAAAATGACGAAGCGGAGGCCGCGCCGGGCCAGAACGAACTGTTCGAGGATTGATGCGCGTGCACGCGGGTCATCGCGTCGCAACAGGCCGCGGCCCCGCATGGGTTGATCTTTGACAGGCCTGTCTGCGGACGGGTGCTGAAATGCGCCCGCTTTGATGATACGCGTTGTCCAAGGCCATCTTCAGGAGAACAGCAATGAATGCCAACCAGTTGATCAACATGGTCATCCGCATGGTCACCCGTCGCATGATGCGGGGCGGCCTGAAAAAGGGCATCGGTGCCCTCGGACAAGGCAAGGACAAGGGGGACGCACAGGACAGGACAGGCCCGGATGGTCAAAAGACCGCGCGGCGGGCGCGTCGGGCGTTGCGGGCCGGGCGCAAGATCGGTCGATTCTGACCGGACCATCCCACGGGCTTTTCACGTTGGACCGGTCGTGAAAATCGCGTCGGCGCTGATCCCCGGCGCGGCCGCCACGATACAGAAAACGCAGGGTCGCACGTCACCCGTTCGCAACGCAGGATTCGGAGCATTCCATGGAAACGTCCCTTTTGATCGTGATTGCAGCGGCTTTCGTCACGGCCGTCATGACAGGCGTCGGCGCGTTGCCGTTCCTTCTGGTCAAGAAGCTTGGGAACCGCACGGTGGGCTGGTCGAATGCGGCCGCGGCGGGTCTGATGCTCGCCGCCAGTCACAGTCTCGTGGCCGAGGGGGTTGCCCTTGACGCCGGCCTTGTCCTGGTCGGCGTTCTGGCGGGTATCGGCCTGATCGTTCTTGCGGACCATGCACTGGCTGGCGCGGGCGAGGTGAAGGTGGCCGACCTGCAGGGGGCGAGCGCGACCAAGGCGCTGCTGATCCTCGGGATCATGACCGCCCATTCCTTTGCCGAAGGGGTCGGGGTGGGCGTGTCCTTTGCCGGATCGGATGGGCTTGGCGCCTTCATCACGACGGCAATCGCGTTCCATAACGTACCCGAAGGACTGGCGATCGCCCTTGTGCTGGTGCCGCGCGGCACGCCGGTGTGGAAAGCGGGCCTTTGGGCGATCTTCACCAGCCTGCCTCAGCCGCTGATGGCGGCACCTGCATTCCTGTTCGTCGAGGCGTTCAGACCCTTCCTGCCTGTCGGTCTGGGTCTTGCTGCGGGGGCCATGATCTGGATGGTCTTTTCGGAACTTTACCCCGATGCCCTCGAAAAGGTCGAAAGCGGTTCGGCCGCGACCGCTGTTGCCGTCGCGTTCACGGTGATGATGGCGTTTCAGTTGCTGATCCTGAGCCATTGACGTCGGCGGTATTTGGGCCTTTCTTCGGCGACACTGTGTGACGCTTCGTGGTCAACCGGATCTTCAGGACCGCCGCCGTCTCAGGGCTGTCCAGGCGCGGCGGTCGATCAGGGCCTTGACGGTCGCGGCAAGGGCCAGCGCACAGAGCACTGCCTTGGACGCCGTCCCCATCGTGCCGTCGATCAGCATCGCGTGGACGACACTGCCCGCGACGACGACCGTGACCAGCGCGGAATGCCCCAGGCGCCATTGCAGTGGCGGGAGGCGCAGCGAATGGCGGACCGCGGCCATGGCCGCCGCCGCGAACAGGCCCCACATGGCGATGACACCCCAAGCGGAAAACGGCGTGGGCGACGCAAAAAGAAGCGCGTCGATCACGTCTGGTGGGCTTGTCACCCACAGCCCGGCGACATGCGCCACCACCGCCGTCACCAGCGCGGTTCCGACCCAACGATGCACGTGCCGTCCGCGCCGTATCGGTAGACCCGGCAAATATCCCGCCGCGAGAAGGGGTTGCACGAGGATGAGGGCCATCCCGATCACCCCCGCAAGACCCGAGGCGATATAGACCGGTTCGCGCCACGCCAGAAGCGGGCTGGACGCGGCGACAACAATCGGCACGGCGATGGCCGCGCCAAGCGCCGCCCAGATCAGCAGGGTCCGGATCAGCCGCATTGCGATCAGACCGGTTGAAGAACGAATTCCGCGCTGAGACGTGTGTCATTCGGGCTGGACATCACGGGCCGAAGAAAGACCGTCGCGAAGTCACCGCTGTCATACGCCAGATGGCCATGCGCCTGCCCGAAGGCGGGCACGATCTGTGGCATTTCAAGCCGGAAGGTGCCATCCGCGGCGCTGAGGGTTGCGCCGTGGCTGCGCTCGTCGCGTTCGTGCCCCTCGGTCGTATGTGCCCATATCTGGATGCGTGCGCCCTTGATCGGGGCCCCATCGCCCGCGCGCCGCACGGTTCCGGTCATCCAGAAGCCGCCACCGCCGATACGCTCGACGACCGGCGCGCCGGGAATGTAGTTGTTGGACCCGCCGCGCATCGTCTGCGTCGGCGCAAGCCCGGCTGCACGCGCCGGAGCAACAAGACCGGACACGCCCGTCGTCAGCACCGCCCCCGCGGTAGCGGCCCCGGCAGCGAGAAAGGTCCGGCGATTTGGCGGGCTACACGTCATTGTTGGTCCTCCGTGACTAAAGTGCGGATATAAATAGAATATGGTATTCGGGCGCATTTTCAATATTTCGCGCGGGCCGGCCTTTGGCGTTGCACGGTGTCAGATGGATATGTGCGGGGCGCAGGTCGGGCAGGGATCTACGGGATTGGTCCCGCATGCGCCGGATGGAAGTTGTTGGCAGAAAGTGGTATCCGTAAACAATGGGGAATCCGGTGCGCATCACGGGGATTGCAGCGGTGCTGCTGTTGGCCTTGGTCATGGCACCATCGCCAAGTGCGGGCACCAGCGCGGGTCCCAATCCGCCCCAGCCCGCCGGATTGATGTGGAACCGGACAGGGTTGCCCGCGGTGTTTCCCCTTCAAGTCAAGACGCCGCCGGGCCAGGACTATTTCCTGACCTTGATCGATGACGACACCGGCACGCCCGCCCTTGCCGCCTACATAACGGGTGGCGCGTTCTTCCGGGTGCTCGTGCCGCCCGGTACGTTCCGCGTGACATTCGCCACCGGCGACGTCTGGCAGGGCGAAGAGGATCTGTTCGGAGCGGCCACGCATGTATTCGAGTTGGGCAAGGCCCTGACCTTCGAGACGCGCGGGCTGGGGACGAAGGCCGGGCATGTCGTGAACCTGCTGCGCCACCAGCCCGGCCAACGCGCCGGCATCACCCGGAAAGACCAGCTGATCTGCCAGTCTTTCGCGCCTGATTTTCCCGCGCCCGCGCTTTTCGCCTCGCAAGACGCGCGTGACCCGCGCCACGCGGCGGACGAGGACCGCGATGCGCGTGACGGGCGGGACGTTTTCAAGGGCCCTCATCGGTTTTCGACGATGCCGCGCCGTGACGTGCGGTCGCGATACTGCGGATAGGCGACAGTCACCGTTCAACCGACAGGACCGCCTGCTGGCGCCACGAGACCGCGCGCCGGCCCCGATGCGTCCGCGCCCCGGCACGGCAAGCGCGCCGATTTTCGCACATGGCCGCTGGCGCGGTGGCGCGGGCGCTTGTTCGCGGGCCGTCCTCTGCGTAGAACGATGGGCATGAAACACATATCCAGACTGTTCCTTGGACTCGTCCTTTGCTTGCCGGTTGGCGGGGCAGCGGCGCATCCGCATGTCTTCGTCGATGTCGCGCTGCGGTTCGAGTCCGATGGCGCCGGCCACCTGACCGGTGTCGAGGTGACGTGGCGCTATGACGACTTCTTTTCGCTTCTGATCCTGAGCGACATGGGAATGGACGCGGATGGCGACGGCGTCCTGACCGATGCGGAACGGGCCCGCCTGAAAGGTTTCGATCTCGAGGAATGGCCCGAGGGGTTCGAGGGTGATCTCTACATTCATCGCGGCGACGAGAAGATCACGCTGGACCATCCGGTGCCGACTGGTGTCGCCCTCGAGCAGGGGCGCATCGTTGCCACGCATCGCCGCAGCTTTGGCCCCGTGCCTGCGGACGGTGTCCGGGTCGAGCCGTATGATCCGACATATTATGTGGACTACACACTGACCGGGCCAATCAGTCTGCCTGACGGGTGCGATCACAGGATCGCCGAGCCCGATCTGGACGAGTCGCAGCGCGCGTTCCGCGAAATGCTGAGCGAGCTGAGCGCCGAGGAAGAGTTCACCGGGATCGAAGTGGGCAACCTCTTTTCCGACGTGATGGTCATCTCATGCGCCGCCCCGTCCTGATACGGCCGGTCCTGAGCCTTGCCGCGCTCGTCCTCGCGGCCCTGGTGATCTGGCTGTGGGGGTTTGGCGGCGCCAGCTCGGTCGCCGCATGGGCGAAGGCCGGTCAGGCCGAGACGCAACAGGCCATGGCCCGAATCCTGCGGGCGCTGCGGACGGGTGATCCGGGCGCGCTGACGGCGCTGTTGGGGCTGTGCTTTGCCTACGGGTTCTTTCACGCGGCGGGGCCGGGTCACGGCAAGATCCTGATCGGCGGCTATGGCATGGCCGCGCGGGTAAGCGCGCTGCGCCTGTCGGCCCTGGCGCTGGCCTCCAGCCTTGCGCAGGCGGCCTCTGCGGTGCTGCTGGTCTATGCGGGGGTTCTGGTGCTGGACCTCACGCGACAGCGCATGACCGGCCTGGCCGAGGATATCATGGCGCCGGCCAGCTATGCCGCGATTGCCGCCGTGGGCGCGTGGCTTGCCCTGCGCGGTCTGCGTCGGCTGCGGCGCGCCATCGGCGCGGCGACGGTGCAAGACGCCGCCTGCGCCACCTGCGGTCATCACCACGGCCCCACACCATCCCAGGCCGAGGCCATCACGGGCTGGCGCGACGCCGCGGCGCTTGTCGCGGCCGTGGCGATCCGGCCCTGCACCGGCGCGCTGTTCCTGCTGATCCTGACATGGCGCATGGGGCTGGAGGTGGCCGGCATTCTGGGCACTTTCGCGATGGGTCTTGGCACGGCAAGCGTGACGCTTGCCGTCGCGCTCGCCTCGGTCACGCTGCGCGAGGGGGCGCTGGCCCGCATCGCTGCGACAGGGCAGGGCAGCGCGATGGCGCGCGCGTTGCCGCTGCTGGAATTGACCGTCGGCGTGATCATTGCAGCGCTTGCGCTGCAATTGATGCGCGCGGCCTTGTAACACGGGCTTGCGCGGGGTCGTCCGCACGGCTAACGCCGGGTCATGCAACCGCGCCTCACATATCGTCAGCACGCCCGTGCCGTGCTGGGTCTCGGACTGCCGCTGATCGGCAGCCATGTTGCACAGTTCGCCATCAACCTGACCGATGCGCTTATGCTCGGCTGGTACTCGGTCGAGGCGCTCGCCGCCGAGGTACTTGGCGGCACGCTGTTTTTCGTGATCTTCATCATGGGATCCGGGCTGGCCTGGGCGGTGATGCCGCTGGTGGCCTCTGCCGAGGCGTCGGGTGAGGGCGCGCAGGTGCGTCGTGTCACGCGCATGGGGCTTTGGGCGTCTGTACTGTTCGGCCTGGTGTCGCTGCCGCTGATGCTGGGCTCGGAGGTGGTGTTCGGTCTTCTGGGGCAAGAGGCCAGTACCTCGGCCCTGGCCGCCGAGTACCTGATCATCGCGGGGTGGGGCATATTGCCGGCGCTTATGGTGATGGTGCTCAAATCCTATCTCGCCGCGCTGGAGCGTACCGCGGTGGTGCTCTGGGTGACGGTGGCGGCGGTCGGGGTGAATGTCATCATCAACTATCTGCTGATCTTCGGCAATCTGGGATTTCCCGAACTGGGCATGCGGGGTGCCGCGATCGCGTCGTTGTTCGTGCATCTCGGATCGCTTGGCGCGCTGATGATCTATGTCCGGCTTGTCGCGCCTGAACATGCGCTGTTCACTCGCCTGTGGCGCCCCGACTGGACCGCATTGGCGCAGGTGTTCCGGCTGGGCTGGCCGATCGGGATCACCAACCTCGCCGAGGTCGGGTTGTTTGCCGCCGCCTCGGTGATGATGGGCTGGCTGGGCACCCTGCCGCTGGCCGCACACGGGATCGCGCTGCAGGTGACGTCGGTTGTGTTCATGGTGCATGTGGGGCTGTCGAACGCTGCAACCGTGCGCGCGGGACAGGCGCATGGGCGCGGCGACGGGCAGGGGTTGCGCGACGGGGCGCGTGTGGTGCTGGGGGTGTCGGGGGCGGTGGCGCTGTCGACGATGGCGCTGTTTCTTCTGGTGCCCGACCCGTTGATCGGTCTCTTCCTTGACCCCGACGACCCGGCCCGTGCCGAGGTGATCGCCATCGGGCGCGTGCTGCTTGCGGCTGCGGCGCTGTTTCAGCTTGTGGACGCGGCGCAGGTCATGGCCCTGGGCCTGTTGCGCGGCGTGCAGGACACCCGCGTGCCGATGGTCATCGCCGCGCTGAGTTACTGGGCCGTCGGGGTGCCGCTGAGCTACGGTCTGGGCTTTGTCCTTGGGTATGGCGGGGCCGGCGTCTGGCTGGGCATGGCGGCGGGGCTGGCGCTGGCGGGCGTGTTCATGCTGGTGCGGTTCTGGGGCTGGTCGGTGCGCGGTGTGCAGGTCGTGGCCACGCCCGACGCCTGAGGTGGGCGGCGAGCCGGTATGACGTTTGCTTGCGCCGCGACGGGGCGTGCCCATACGACTTGCCCGATGAACGGATTGCGTTTCGGCGCGGCCCTTGTCAGAACCGGGGCATGAGCACGGCATGGACATGATGATGCGCCCGGTTCTGGCAACCATTCTTTTCGGATTGTGCGCCGCCCAGGCGGTGGCGGCCCCGACGGGGACGTTCCGGCATGCGCATAATGTCGGGTTTGGCGCGCAATCCAGCCTCGATCCGGCCTCCAAGGGGCGCGTCCTGCAGATCATCGAGAAAATCCAGAGCCGCCTTGTGCGTCCCGGCGCCTCCGGCAGTCCGGCACCCGATCTGGCAACCGCATGGGAGCCTAACGCCGACCGCACGGTCTGGACCTTTCACATTCGCGACGATGTGCGGTTTCATGATGGCAGCCTGCTTGGGGCCGATGACGTGGTCTATTCCATCAAGCGGGTGATAGATCCCGACTTTGGCAGTCCCGCGCGCGCCGCCGTCAAGATGATCGACCGGGTCGAGGCGACCGGTCCCATGACCGTGCGCATGGTGCTCGATTCCAGCTTTGCGGATCTGCCCCTGCAACTCATGGACCCGCGCCTTCGAATCGTTCCCGCGGGGTCGGGCGACACGGTCGGTCAGACCGGGATCGGGACCGGGCCGTTCCGGGTCGAGACATTCGATCCCGACGGCATCACGGTCCTCACGGCCTTCGAGCAGTATTGGGAAGGTGCACCGTCCCTCGCGCGGATCGAGGTGATCGGTGTGCCGGATGCGCAGGCGCGGCTACAGGCGGTTCTGGCCGGGCAACTGGACATGGAACGCGGCATCGCCCCGGTGCTACGCCGCGCGCTTGAGGATTCGCCCCGGTACCAGTTGCACGAGATTCCAACGGGCAACTGGATGGGGCTGGCCTTTCGAACGGACCTGGAGCCGTTCGACGACCCGCGCGTGCGCCGTGCCCTGCGGCTGGTTGTGGACCGTGAAGAGATGCTCGATCTGGCGCTTGACGGGGGTGGCATCGTGTCGTGTGACACCCCTGTCGCCCCCGACGACCAGTACCGTGCCGAGATGCGCTGCCCGCCCGATCCCGAACGGGCGCGCGATCTTCTGGCCGAGGCGGGATATCCCGACGGGATCGATATAGATGTCTTCGTCTCGTCGCTCGATCCAAGCTGGCCGGTGATCGGCGTCACCTATCAAGAGCAGGCGGCGCGCGCCGGTATCCGCGTCAATGTCGTCAACGCCGCTGCGGACGGGTACTGGTCGATGGTCTGGATGAAGAAACCGGCCTTCACCACAAGCTGGGGCGAACGGCCGGCCGATCAGGCCCTGAACGAGGCGTTCCATTCATCGGCGAAGTGGAACGAGACAGGGTATGCCAATGCCGAGTTCGACCGCCTTCTCGAGGCGGCACGGGCCGAGCTTGAATTTTCGGCACGACGGGATCTGTATATCGCGGCGCAAAAGCATCTGGCCAAGACGTCGGGCACATTGATCCCGTTTCACGTCACCCAGCTGGTGGTCCTGTCGAACCGTGTGACACGGTTCGACCCCGTTCCCAACGATGCGCTGCGCTGGCATCTGGTTTCTGTCACAGACTGACAGGCGGTGCGCCTCCAGCCGGTGCGATGCGGTGCTTTACCTTACCTGCCGCCCGTCGCGCGCCGGAACAGGCGCGTCACGATCACGAAGAACAGCGGCACGAAGATCACGCCCAGAACCGTGCCCGAGATCGTCCCCCCCAGGACGCCCGACCCGATCGCGTTGCGCCCGCCCGAGCCCGCGCCGGAACTCAGCACCAGTGGAAGAACACCCAGAGAGAACGCCATCGACGTCATGATGATCGGCCGGAACCTCTGGCGTGCGGCGACCGCCACGGCCTCGATCACCCGGTCACCGGCATCGTAACGCTCGCGCGCGAACTCGACGATCAGGATCGCGTTCTTGCCGGTCAGGCCGATCACCGTCAGCAGACCCACCTGAAAGAACACCCCGTTCTCGAAGCCGCCGATCCAGGCGCCGGTCAGCGCGCCGACGATGCCGATGGGCATGGCAAGCATCACCGCGAAGGGGATCGACCAGCTTTCGTAGAGCGCGGCGAGCGACAGGAACACCGCGGCCAGCGAGAGCGCGTAAAGCAGCGGGGCCTGGCTGCCGGATTCGCGTTCCTCCAGCGAAAGGCCGGTCCAGGCCAGGTCGAATCCGGGGCCGAGCTGGGCGACCAGGCGCTCCATCTCGGCCATAGCCTCGCCTGTGGTGACGCCCTGTGCCGGAGAGCCCTGCAACTGCACCGAGGGAATGCCGTTGTAGCGGTAAAGCCCTTGCGCCCCGTAATCCCATGTGCCCTCCGCGAAGTTCGAGAACGGGACCAGCCCGCCACTGGCATTGCGGACGCGCCATTTCTCGATATCCGTCGGGGTGGCGCGGGCCTCGGCCTCGCCCTGGACATAGACGCGCTTGATCCTTCCCTGATCGAGAAAATCGTTCACATATGTCCCGGCCCACGCGTATTGAAGCAGCTGACCGACATCGGTGGGTGTCAGCCCCATCGCGCCCGCCTTGCGCCAGTCGATGTCGAGATTGAACCGCGCCGCATCCTCCAGCCCGTTCGGGCGCGCCGATCCGATGAGATCGCTTTGCGCCGCCGCCCCCAGAAGCTGATTGCGCGCCGCCATCAGATCCGCGTGATTTTGACCGCCGCGGGCCTGCAGATAGAAGTCGAAGCCCGACACGTTGCCCAGTTCGATGACCGACGGCGGCACCACGGGAAAGACCTGCGCATCCTGGATCTGGCTGAACGCGCCAAAGGCCCGCCCGGCAAGGGCCTGCACGCTTTGACCGGGATCCGTGCGCGCGTCCCAGTCCTTGAGCTGCACGAAGCCGAGGCCCATGTTCTGGCCGTTGCCCGAAAAGCTGAACCCGACCACGCCGAACATCGATTCCACGACGTCGGATTCCTCTTCGAGATAGTAATCCTCGACCTGCTTCAGCACATCGAGAGTCCGCTCGGCGCTGGATCCCGTCGGGGTCTGGATGAGGGTGAACAGGATGCCCTGATCCTCTTCTGGCAGGAACCCTGTCGGCGTGCGCACGAACAGGAACGCCATCGCGATCGCGAGCGCGAGATACACCACGAAAACCCGCACCGGGCGACGCACCGACCAGCCCACGGTGCCTGCATAGCCGTTGGACAGTGCGCCGAATCCCTTGTTGAACCACGCGAAGGGTCCGCGCCTTGCGGCATGGCCTTTCGGTTTTAGCAGCGACGCGCAGAGCGCCGGGGTCAGCGTCAGCGCCACCACCACCGACAGCGCCATGGCCGAAACGATCGTGATCGCGAATTGCTGGTAAATCACCCCGGTAGAGCCGGGAAAGAATGCCATCGGCACGAAGACCGCCGACAAGACCATGGCGATGCCCACCAATGCGCCGGTGATCTGGCCCATGGATTTATGCGTGGCCTCGCGCGGGGGCAGGCCCTCTTCCTCCATGATCCGTTCGACGTTCTCGACAACCACGATGGCGTCGTCGACCAGCAGGCCGATGGCCAGCACCATCGCCAGCATCGTCAACGTGTTGATCGAGAATCCGGCCGCGGCCAGAACCCCGAAGGTGCCCAGCAGGACCACCGGCACGGCCAGCGTAGGGATCAGTGTCGCGCGCAGGTTCTGCAGGAAAAGGAACATCACGAGGAACACGAGGCCGATAGCCTCGAACAGCGTCTTGACCACTTCCTTGATCGAGATTTCCACGAAGGGCGTGGTATCGTAGGGAATTACGTATTCCACGTTCTCGGGAAAGAACTGTTCGAATTCGGCCATCCGGGCCTTGATCGCGCGGGCGGTATCCAGCGCGTTCGCTCCCGGCGCGAGGGTGATCGCCATGCCCGCGGCCGGATCGGTGTTGAACCGGGCCGTGGTGGCATAGTTCTGCGCCCCGATCTCGACACGCGCCACATCGTCGAGCAGCACCAGCCCGCCATCGGTTTCGGCGCGCAGCACGATCTGGCGGAAATCCTCGGGCGTGCTCAGCAATGATTGCGCGGTGATCGTGGCGTTGAGCTGTTGCCCGTCCACCGCCGGGCGTGCGCCGAATGCCCCGGCCGAGATCTGCGCGTTCTGCGCCGAAACGGCTGCCACCACGTCGGAGGGCGTCATCCCGAACGCGGCCAGCTTCGACGGGTCGAGCCAGATGCGCATCGCGTATTCCGCACCAAAGACCTGAACCGACCCCACCCCCTCGATCCGGCTGAGTTCATCGACGAGGTTCGTGGACATGTAATCCGACAGGTCGACCTGTTGCAGGCTGCCATCGGTCGATATCATGCCGACGACCATCAGGAATCCCGCCGAGGATTTCTCGACGGTGATGCCCTGCCGCTGCACCGTCTCGGGCAGAAGCGGCGTGGCCTGGCCCAGCTTGTTCTGAACCTGGACCTGCGCGATATCGGCGTCGGTCCCGGTCTCGAAGGTCAGGGTGATCTCGGCATTGCCCTGCGAGGTCGAGCGTGACGAGAAATAGCGCAACCCGTCCAGCCCGGTCATCTGCTGTTCGATGACCTGGGTGACGGTGTTGGCGACGGTATCGGCCGAGGCACCGGGATAATTGGCCGAAACCGTAACCGACGGCGGCGCGATGGCCGGGTATTGCGACACCGGCAAAAGCCGGATCGCCAGCACTCCGATGCCCATGATGAGAATGGAGATGACCCAGGCAAAGACCGGGCGGTCGATAAAGAAACGTGCCATGCGCCTGTGTCCTCGGCCTGATTGCTCTGCGCGGGTTACTCTGCGCGGTTCTCGGGGGCCACGGTCGCGCCCGGCCCGGTCTTTTGAAATCCGGCTACGACGATCCTGTCGTCGGCTTCGAGGCCGCCATCGACGACCCACGCATTGCCCTGATCCTGCACGATATCGATGCTGCGTTCCTCGATCACGTTGTCGGCGTTCACCACCCATGCCATCGGCTGCCCGCGCCGGTCACGTATTACGCTTTCCTGCGGTACCAGAAAAACCGCCTCGGCCACCTCGACAGGCATCTCGACCTGCACGTACATGCCTGGCAACAGCAACAGGTCCGGGTTGTCGAACTGCATGCGCAGCGTCACCACGCCGGTTTGCGGATCGACATTCGGCTCGGCGGCCTTGAGCTGGCCGGTCTCGGAGTAGTCGGACCCGTCCGCAAGCCGCAGGCTGACTGTCGTGTCCACGCCTTCCAGCTCTTCCTCGGTCTCGCCGCGGCGCCAGCGCAGAAGGTCGGCGGCGGATTGGGTGACGTCCACGTAGACCGGATCGATGTTGCGGATCACCGCCAGGGGCTGCGCCTGGCTGGCGGTGACGAGCGCGCCCTGAGACGTCTGCGACAGGCCGATGCGCCCCGAAAGCCGCGCGCGCACCGTGGTGCGCGACAGTTCGATCTCGGCGGAGTTGAGCTGGGCCTCGGCCAGTTCCAGACCGGCCTCTGCGGAATCGCGTGCCGAGATCGCCTCGTCAAGCGCCTGCTGGCTGGCCACATTCCGAGACTGAAGTTCCAGAAGGCGGTCGGCGTCGCGCTGTGCGGCGCGCAGTCGCGCCTGGGCCTGCGCCACGGACGCGCGCGCCTGCATGACCGCGGCCTCATAGGTCGCGGTGTCGATCTGGTAAAGCGGATCGCCTTCGCTGACATCCGCGCCCTCGTCGAACAGGCGCTCGGTGACGATCCCATTGACCTGCGGGCGCACCTCGGCCTCGGCGGATGCGGCGACGCGCCCCGGCAGCAGCGAGGTCAGCGTCACATCCTCGGGCGAGACGCGAATGACGGTGACGGGTACCGGGTCCTGCGACTGTTGCGCCTGTGCAGGGCCGGATATCAGCCCGGCCGCGGCCACGAGGATAGATATGAACCTTACGGCTATAGCCATGACACGCCCCTTCACGCTGCGGCAATGGTGGTTGTCCCGGTGGACGGGCCACCGCTGAGCTCCTTAGATATCCGTCCAAGGCAAATTGCAAGCGCGCGGGCCGCGATGCAGCGCCGACATGCGTCCGGGACGCCCGGCATCTGTCAGGGTGTTGCCGCCAGCGATGTCAACCATTCGCGGAAGCGGTCGATCTCGGCCGAGTGTTGCGTGTCTTCGCGCGCGATCAGGTAAAACCCCTGGTCCATCGGCAATTCGTAACGCGACGGCGAGATGACCAATCCCTGTTCAAGGTAGCGTTGCGAAAAGCGCCGCATGATGATCGCGGACCCCTGACCGCTGGCCAGCATCTGCAACGCGATCAACGACGAGTCGGCCTTTATCCGCTGTGCGGGGATCGGCAGGTCGAGATCGAAACGGGCCGAAAGCCGGTCCCAGTCGGCTTCGGACCCGGTGACCTGAACGACGTCCGCGGCCGCCAATGCCTCGATTGTCGGGCCGCCCTCGAAGCTGGCGGCATAATCGGGATGACAGACCACCGTGGCCCGTTCGATCCCGAGCGACCAGATCCGCGTTTCCGGCCAGTCGCCCGTGCCATAGCGGATATCCACGTCGATCGAGGCATCGTCCATGCGGTCCGACCAGACCGCGGTCGAAAGCTGGATGTCGATATCGGGGTTGAGGGCGCGAAACGCCTGTAGCGACGGTGCCAGAACCAGCGCCGCGTACGAGATGGACGCGCGCACGCGCAGCGCCTTCCGGCGCGGCACCCGGAACAGCCCGTCGGTCGCCGATTGCATGTCCCGGAACGACTTGCGGATCGGTTGCGCATAGGCCTGGCCCAGGTCGGTCAGCTCGACCCCGCGCGGCAGCCTGTGGAACAACTGAACCCGCAGATGCTGTTCGAGCATCCGCACCTGCTGGCTGACCGCCGCCGGGGTCAGCGCCAGCTCGTCTGCGGCCGCGCTGAACGAGCTGTGCCGCGCGGCCGCCTCGAACGCGCGCAGCCAGATGACATGGGGCAGGCGGGTCATGCTGGTCTCCTTGGTCCATGCGGGCGCGCGGCCAGCGTGCCGCCTGCCGGTATCCGGCCCAATCGCCGCCCCGTCAACGCCCCGGGCCCCCGACGCGTGGTAAATAATCTTGGCCCATAGCGGTCAAAGCCGTTGTTTGTGATGTCGCCCGGTCTGCTGTCTGGTGTGTGGCTGACACTATCCGATGCAGGTATCCGTCATGCAAGCCAATGAGTTCGACTATGTGATCGTCGGTGCGGGATCGGCGGGGTGCGTTCTGGCCGACAGGCTGTCGCGCGACGGCCGTCACAGCGTGCTTCTGCTCGAGGCCGGTGGCTCGGATGCGCGGGTCTGGATCAAGGTGCCGATCGGCTATGCCTTCAACGTCGCCAACCCGGCGCTGAACTGGGGCTATTCGACGCAGCCCGATGCGGGTCTGGCCGGGCGCTGCATTTCGTGGCCGCGCGGGCGGGTGATCGGTGGATCTGGCTCGATCAATGCCATGGCCTATGTGCGGGGCTTGCCGCGCGATTTCGATGATTGGGCCGCGGCGGGTGCATCGGGCTGGGGCTGGGACACGGTGCGCGCCGTCTATGACGGCATGGAGACACGGCACGCCCCCGACGCGACCGGTCACAGGACCGCGCAGGGCGATGGCCCTGTCTGGGTCAGCGATCTGTCCGACCAGATGCACCCGTTTTCGCGCAGCTTCCTGGACGCCGCCCGCGATGCCGGCCTGCCGCTATCGGACGACATCAACGTGGGCGAGGGTGTGAGCTATTACCGCAGCACCGTGCGCGACGGCCGCCGCTGGTCGTCGGCGGATGCGTTCCTGCGCAAGGCGCGGGGCCGGGCGAACCTGACGGTGTGCACCGGCGCCGATGTCCAGCGGATCGAGGGGCTGACCGGGCAGGGCAACAGCCTGCGCTACCGCCACAGGGGCCGCGACCGCACCGTGCGTGCGCGCCGCGAGATCATCCTGAGCGCCGGGGCGATCAACACGCCGAAACTGTTGCAGCTATCGGGCGTGGGGCCGGGGGCGGTCTTGCAATCACTTGGCATCCCCGTGCGCCGGGATTTGCCGCAGGTCGGGCGCGGGCTTCAGGATCACCTTGCGGTCTCTTACCAATTTCACGCAACACAGCCCACCTTGAACGGTGATTTGGGCACGTTGACCGGACGGCTTCGCGCGGGGCTGCGCTACGCGCTGCGGCGACAAGGGCCGCTGGCCGTGCCGGTCAACCAGGTGGGCGGGTTCGTGCGGTCCGCGTCCGACCGGGCCGGCCCGGATGTGCAACTGTTCTGCAATCCGGCCAGCTACGAGATGTCGCCCGCGGGCCGCCCCGTGCTGGACCGGGCGCAGGGCTACCTGATCTCGGCCCAGCCCTGCCGCCCGACCAGCCGGGGTGCGGTGCGCCTTGCCTCGGCCGATCCGGACGCCGCGCCGATGATCGAGGCCAATTCGCTGGCGACCGAGGCCGATCGCGACGCGGCGCTGCGCGCCAGCCGGCTGCTGCAACGGCTGGCCGCGGCCCCCAGCCTGCGCGCGGTCACCCGCGCGGCCAAGGCCCCCGATCTGACGCGCCTTGATGATGCCGGGCTGATGGAGGTGTTCCGCGCCCGTGCCTCGACCGTCTATCACGCGTCCTGCACCTGCCGGATGGGCCACGGACCCGAGGATTCGGTGCTGGATGCGCGGTTGCGGGTGCACGGCGTGCCGGGGCTGCGGGTCGTGGATGCGTCGGCCTTTCCGAATGTCACCTCGGGCAATACAAACGCGCCGACGATGATGCTGGCGATGCGCGCCGCCGATCTTATCTTGGAGGATGCAGGGTAAGGCGCGCCGCATGAAATGCATGCGATAACCACTGACAGGAATGGGGAAGACAATGATCCTACTCGATACGTTCTACATCAATGGCGCGTGGGTCGCGCCGGCGTCGGATGCCACCATGCCGATCATGAACCCGGCCACCAACACCGCAATCGGCACGCTGTCGCTTGGCGATGCGCAGGATGTGGACCGGGCCGTCGCGGCCGCGCAGCGCGCGTTCGACAGCTTTTCGCTGACCCCCAAGGCCGAACGGCTGGACCTTCTGAAACGCCTGCGCGCGGTCACTGTCGCCCGGATGGAAGAGATGGCAAAGGCGATGTCGACAGAGATGGGCGCGCCGATGACCATGGCGCGCGAGGTGCAGGCCGATGCGGCCCTTGGTCATCTCGACGCTTTCATCGCCGCGCTGGAGGCCCAGCCCGAGGAAGAGGTGCTGCCCAACGGTGACATCCTCAGCCGCGAGCCGGTCGGGGTCTGCGGCCTCATCACGCCGTGGAACTGGCCCATCAACCAGATCGCGCTGAAGGTGATCCCGGCGCTTGCGACGGGGGCGACCTGCATCCTGAAACCGTCCGAGCATACGCCGCTTTCGGCGCAGATCTATGCCGAGATGGTCCACGAGGCGGGTTATCCGCCGGGTGTGTTCAACCTTGTGCAGGGAGACGGCCCCACGGTGGGGTCCGCGATGTCGCGGCACGAAGGTATCGACATGATGTCCTTCACCGGCTCGGCGCGCGGCGGCAAGGCGGTCAGCCATGACGCGACCGACACGATCAAGCGCGTGACGCTGGAGCTGGGCGGCAAATCGCCCAACCTGGTGTTTGCCGATGCCGATCTGCCGGCGCGTGTGACCGAGGGCGTGCGCGCCTGTTTCGACAATTGCGGCCAGTCGTGTGACGCGCCCACCCGCATGCTGGTCGAGCGCAGCTGTTACGACCGGGTGCTGGAGCTGGCGACCGAGGCCGCGGCGGCGCAGAAGGTTGGCGATCCCGCACAGGAGGGCGATCACATCGGCCCGCTTTTCGACGAGATCCAGTATCACCGCGTGCAAGAGATGATCGGGGTCGGCATTGACGAGGGCGCGCGCCTGCTGATCGGCGGGCCGGGAAAACCCGAGGGGTTCAACGAGGGCTGGTATGTCAGGCCCACGATCTTCGCAGATGTGGACCCTGCCATGCGGATCTCGCGCGAAGAGATTTTCGGCCCGGTGCTGGTGATCACCCCGTTCGAGGACGAGGCCGACGCGATCCGTCTGGCCAATGACACCGAATACGGCCTTGCGGCCTTCATCCAGACCGGTGACGAGGCGCGCGCGCGGCGTGTCGCGCGGCGGCTGCGCGCCGGCAGCGTCAACATCAACGGGCAGGCGGCCAATTACGGATCGCCCTTTGGCGGGTTCAAGCAGTCTGGCAATGGCCGCGAAGGTGGCGTGCACGGGCTGGAGGATTACCAGGAGATCAAGCTGCGCACGCCGTTCGTCGCCTGATCCAGCCATTGGCGCGGCGGGACCAACCCCGCCGCGCCACCTTTGCACGTCACATCAGGCAACATCCTTGCGAGGCAAGTACGAGGCCCCCGACGCGCCGCGCTTGGCCAGAACACGGTAGGTGCTGCGCAGAGCGCCGCGGTCGGTGTAGCAGCCGCGCAGGTACCGCTGGCCGCTATCGGCGACATACCCCTCGCGTCCATGCACGATGCGGTGATTGTCGAACACGACGCAGGTTCCGGCCCGTGCGCGGCAGCGCATCACGAAGCGATCTTCTTGCAACATGCGGATGAATTTCACCAAGGCCGGGTAATAGCGATCCAGCAGCGATTGCGGCAGATCGATGTAGTCCTGAAGGTGCTGCGACATGGTCAGGCCGGTCACGTTGCCGTCGACATCGGTCTCGATCACCCGCTGATGCGCGCGGTAATCCCAGTTGTCGTGCCGGTAGAAGAACGGGATGTCGTGACCGGCCAGCAGATCGAACGCCTCGGGGTCTTCGGCCTTCAGTGCCATCGCAACCGCCGCTCCGTCGAGAAACAGCGACCGTCCGCCGTCGACGGTATTGTCGATGCAGTGCAGGAACTGCACGCCTGGCGCCATCTCTTCGCCCGGCAGGTCGGTGTGCATCTCCAGCGGGCCGGCGGTGAAGGCGAGGTTGGTGGGATCGATCTCGACCCTCACGTTGAAAAACAGCCCCTCGGCCGAGGGCGTGATCGGCCCGATCGCGTTCACCAGACGCGGCAGGCTGCCCTCGTCCTCGGCCATGTCTGTGACGAAGGCGATCCCGTCCTCGATCAGCGCGCGGGTCAGGGCGGCGCGTGCATCATCCGATGTCAGCACCGCGTCTTGCGAAACCCGCAGCACCCGGTCGAAGTGGTCGCCGTACCATAATGTGCGCGGCAGGTCGGCCGGGTCGGCCTGCCGGCCTGTCTCGGCCACCTCTCGCAAGAGGGACAGCGGCACGTGACTGGGGGCATCCTCGGCCTGCCAGTCGATCACCAGGCTGTCTTCGGCGACCCGTGCCGATGCCGCCCGCGGCGGCATTTTCAGGGACGAACAGTCGAACACCCGTTCGCGCGTCTGCGGGTCGAAACAGTCGAGGCTGGCATCGCGCAGCCAATAATAGTTGAAATATGTCGCACCCTGCGGCAGCGCGATCGTCATGCCGTTCTCGTGCAGGTCCGCGGTGATATCGGGCATCGTCATTGCCTCCTTTTCCTTGGTGGTCGGGTCGGGGCGGGTTCAGCCCGCCAAAAGCGGTTTCGACAGGCCGGTCGGCGTCACCTCGTATCCCGGCTCTTCGGGCTCGTCGTCGACCATCTCGGCGGGAAAGCCGGGTGCGCTGATTGTCAGCCCGGTCGCATCCTCCAGCCGGCGGATGATGTTGGGCGAAAACTCGCGCTCGCCATAGCGCGCGATACCGTCCTCGAGAATCTGCAGCAGCAGCGGGCTGATCTCGAGCGGCACGTTGCCGGCCGCGGCGATGCCCTGGAACAGGCCGATATCCTTTTTCACCAGGTCCATGGTGAACGATATGTCGCGCGAGCCGTTGAGGATCACCTGGCTTTCGGTCTCGTGCACGAAGGAGGTGCCGGAACTGATCTTCATCGCCTCGTAGGCGGTGTTCATGTCCATGCCGGCGGCCTTCATGGTGACCAGCGCCTCGCAGCAGGTCAGCAGGTTCGCGGTTGCCAGATAGTTGGTCATCACCTTCAGAACCGAGGCCGTGCCGATCTCGCCGGTATGCAGCACGCGCCGCCCCAGCGTGGTCAGCAGCGGCAGGATCCGCTCGAACGTGGGGCGGTCGCATCCCGCGAAGATCGAGATGTTCGCGGTATCCGCACGGTGACATCCGCCCGAGACCGGGCATTCCACCGCGGCCCCGCCCCGCTCGGTGACCAGCGCGGCCAGCCTTTTGACCTCGGCCGCGTCGGTGGTCGACATCTCCAGCCAGATCTTGTCTGCGGTCACCTCGGGCAGCATCGCCTCGACAACGGTGGCAGAGGCGGCCGGCGAGGGCAGGCAGGTGATCACGACATCGCAGTTGCGCATCACCTCGGCGGACTCATGCGCGGCATGCGCACCACGCTCGACAAACCCCTGCACCCGCGCCGCGTCGAGATCGCAGACGGTCAACTCGAAGCCGTTGCGTAACGCACTGCCGGCCAGCTTGCCGCCGACATTGCCGAGCCCGATGAATCCTACATGCATGAGGTTTGCCTTTCACTGATACGTTTCGCCCACCTTGGCGCATGGCCGTCGCGGGTGGAAACGATGGCTTTGCGTCCTGAGCCACAAAATTTTTTGAAACGTCGTCGGCCGTGGTGGACCAAAGGCCGCGCCGCGTCGTGCGCTTTTCACGCGGCGACATGGCATGGCAGGGCAGGGGGCAATTTTCGCACAGGCGCCCGCGGCGCTTGATCACGTCGCCGGTCGATTTACCATATTGACAGGCAGACGAGTGAAATCGTCGCAGTGACTCGAATATTCGACCTAAAAAAGAGAGGTAAGCGACAGTGGCAACGGATGAACCGAGAAAGGGCGCGCGTCTTATGGACCGGCCCGAATACACCAACAAGTTTCACCCGCTGACCGGGCCGGCCGACATGTCCGTCAGGGATGCCGCCGCGGCGATGCAGGAGCGCAACTATGGTTGCATCGTGATCGTCGATGAGAGCAATCGGGTCGAGGGCATCGTCACCGAACGCGATATCATGTACAAGCTTGTGGTGCATGGCAATGACCCCGACAAGGTCAAGCTGTCCGATATCATGACCCGCGAAATCCGGATGGCGAAGGAAACGGATTACGTGCTCGACTGGTTGCGCATGATGTCCAACGAGCGGTTCCGGCGACTGCCCGTCGTCGATTCCGAAGGTCGTATCCAGGCGCTTTTCACGCAAGGCGACTTCGTCAGCTACACGTGGCCCGACCTCTTCGATCAGGCACGCGGACTGGCCAAGGCGACCTTTATCGGCAAGTTCCACTATTTCCTGATCGGGGGCGGGATACTGATCTACGTGCTCGCGATGATCGTGGTTCTGAGTGCGGTCTGACCGCGACGCGGCGCCACGCCCGGTCAGATCAGTCTGGTGAGGATCACGACAAGGATCTGGGCGGCCATCGGGCCGGCCAGAAACGACAGGGCGAGCCCGATCAGCAAAAGACGCCGCGTCCGCTTGGGAAAGCTAGGCAAGAGGGGAGAAAATATCCGGCGCATGAACGGGACATAACGCACGGCCGGACAAAGGCGATTTGGCGCGGCAATTCGCCCCGTGACCGCGCGACGCGACCTTTATGCAGTATTTCGTCATGCGGCCGCCGGCAAGCCGCCGAAGCACCTTCGCCGCATAGCCGCGCATCGTGGCAATGTGACAGAGATGTAACCCGGAATTTCCGATCCAACCTATCCAAGATGACGGGACGCGAAAATCATGGCCCAAGACCGAAACGACAGCAAAGTTTCGCCAGACCCCGGCGCAGAGCAGGATCAAGAAGAATGGGCGGTCGAAACTGCCCTGAAATACCTCGAACGGGGAATGCTGTTCCTGGTCGTCGTGCTGACACTATTCGCCGCCTACGAGGAAATCCGCATCGTGATAGCAGCAAGAAGCGTCCAGCTTGGCGACGTGTTGCTGATGTTCCTTTATACCGAGGTCATCGCGATGGTCGCCGTGTTCTATACCGGGCGTGGCCAGCCCTTCGTGTTCCCGATCTTCATCGCGATCACCGCGCTGTCGCGTCTGATCGTGCTGCAAAGCAAGGAAATGGACCCCTACAGCATCGCGATAGAGGCCGGCGCGATCCTGCTTCTGGCCATCGCGGCGGTCGTGCTGTTGCGCTTCGTCCGCAACTGAGCGGGCCGGGTGACCGTGAAAGGCCCCCTTACCGCGCCAGCACCACGTCGCGCTGAATGTCGAGCCCCTCGATCACCGCGTCCACGAGATAGGCGGCCACATCGCTGCGCGAAATCAGGCCGTTGCGCCATTCGTCCGGATCGCGCAGCACACGGGCGGTTCCCGTGCGTGCGCCCTTGGTCAGGATCACCGGGCGCGCGATGGTCCAGTCAAGGCCGCTTTCCATGATCAGCGATTCCTGCCGGGACTTGTCATCATAGACCCGGCCAAGAACGGCGTTGTGCCCCAGCTTTTCCAGCTTGCTCATCGCGTCGCGGCTGCGTCCGGCGCCAAACCCCGTGACCGCGACCAGCCGGGACACGCCGGTCGCCTGCATGGCGTCGATCAGCGCCGCGGTGGTGCGCGAGAACAGCGTCTCGGTCTGCCAGATCATCGCTGGCCGTTCCTTGATCCCGAGCGCGTAGATAACCGCCGATACCCCCTGCAGGGCGCGGGTCAGATCCTCGGGGTTCTGTGCATCGCCGACGAATGGTTTCAAACCATCGCGCGGGCCCATGGCGTCCGCGCCGCGCGCGAACCCGCGCACGTGCAGACCACGGCCTAGCGCCTCGTCCACCGTCAGTGCGCCGATGCCGGATGTGGCCCCCAGAACAAGAACCGGGGCGTCGGTTTGCGTATCGTTGTCGAGTGTCACGTTGGTCCTCCAGTCATGGTGCCGTGCGATCACGCGCGTGCTGATCGGACGGCGCGTGTGTCTATTCTGTCGGGGCAGGCGGTCCGGGCGCGAACAGGGCGTGTGCTACCACCCTTGCCGCCGCATCCCAGTTCGGCAGATCGCCCGCGGCCGTCAAGGCCCCATTCGCGATCCGCGCGCGCAGCGTGGTGTCTGTCAGCAGACGGCGAAGGGCGCCGGCCATCGCCTTGGGGTCGTCCGAAGGAACAAGCAACCCGGCCGTGTCGGGCACGGTTCCCGGCACGGCCCCGACCCGCGTGCTGACGATGGGCAGGCCGTGACCCATGGCCTCGGCAAAGACGATGCCGTACCCCTCGTAGCGGGTGGCGAGTGCGAAGATGCTGGCGCGCCGATATAGCCCGTCGAGAACCGGCTGGTCTACCTCGCCGGCGATGGTGACACGCGCCCCGAGGTCCAGCGCATCGCGCAGATCCGCCAGAGCGCGGGCCGTGTCGGGCTCGTGTGCGCGGCCGACGATCTCGGCCTGCCAGTCCAGATCGGTCAGGTGTGACAGCGCCCGCAACAGGACGTCATGGCCCTTGCGCCGCGCCTGCAGGCCCACCGACAGGATCAGGGGCGGCGTGGCACGCGGCGTGCGGGATGGGGCGGGTGGGGCGAAGCCCGGCCTGGCGACGCTGATGCGATGCGCGGCGACATCGTAATGCGCCTGTAGCAGCCCCGCGATGTGCGGGCTGGTGACGACGATGTGCCGCGCCAGCCCCAGGTTGGCGGTCTCGCGTGCGGCCATGGCGCGCGCGGTATCAGGGCGCAGGCCCGGCTCCAGCGCGAGGGGGTGATGCACCAGCGCCACAAGCGGCGCACGCGCCTGCGACAGACCTGCCGTGTCAAGCGCGCCATAGGCCAACCCGTCGATCAGTGCCGGGCACTCCGGTGGCAGCGCGTGAATCTGGTCGAGCGCGTCGACCATGTCCGCGCGTGTGGGGTGCGGAAAGCTGTCGCCAAGGCGCAGATGCCGCACGGCGTACCCCGCGTCGGACAAGGCGCTGCCCAATCGGCGGTCATACAGGTAGCCGCCCGTCATCATGTCGAGATCGCCGGGCACCGCGAAGGCCATGGTCGCGGTCCGCGTCACGCCGGCATCCGTCCCCGGCCACATGTCAATCCCGGTGGTCATATCGGACCCGGTGGCACAACGTGTCCGGCGCGCGCAGGATGGATGCGTAATCGCGCGCGAGGTCATCAAACGCGCTTTCGCCCGAGATCATCACGTCAAGCGCCGGATCGGCCAACAGTCCCAGTGCCGTCGCGAGCCGCCGGCGATGCGTCCAGCGGGCGGCATGATCGGCGGGGATACCCCCGACCTGCGACGCGACAAGGCGCAGGCGCCTTTGGTGAAATGCGCCGCCAAGCGGGATGCGGCTGTGTCCGGTGCCGAACCAGCTGGCCTCGATCACCGTGGCCTCACGCCCGGCAAGTGATAGCGCGGTGGCAAGACCTGCATCGGTGGCAGAGGCGTGGATGACGACATCCGCGTCGCCCGGCGCATTGTCCGGCGCCGCGAAATCACAGCCGAGGCGCGCGGCAAGCGCGGCACGACCCGGATCGACGTCGACGAGGCTTACCTGCGTGGCCGGTATGCGCGCGGCGAGATATCCCGCCAATGCGCCCACGGTTCCGGCCCCAATGACAACAACCCGGTCTCCGGGCTGGACATGGGCATCCCACAGGATGTTCAGGGCGGTTTCCATGTTGGCCCCCAGCACGGCGCGGGCGGCCGGCACATCGGCGGGCACCGGAACCGCGGCCGTGGCCGGACAGGCGAACCTGGCCTGATGCGGGTGCAATGCGAACACGACCTGTCCTGCTTCTGGACCGTCGGCGACCCGGCCGACCGCGCCATAGCCGTATTTCACGGGGTAGGGAAACTCTCCCTCCTGAAACGGGGCGCGCATCGTCTGATGCTCGGACGGGGGGACACGGTTTTCGAAGACAAGCCGTTCCGTGCCGCGGCTGATACCCGAAAACAGGGTGTCGATGACAAGATCTCCGGTTGTGGCGGCGACCTGCGTCGCGCGCAGTTCCGCATGTTCGGGGCCGGTGATCCACAGGGCGCGGGTGTCGGTCGCTGATGTCATGATCCGTGCAGCGCGGTGGCCGCCATGGTGTGTGGCCAGACATGACTGACGGATTCTTTCCCCAGCAGACAGTCAAAGACGACATCCGACCCCAGCCCGTAGACCTGCGTTTCCGGCCGTCTTGCCTGTGCGAGGCGCGCGACCGGCCGCGTGGTCAGACCCTGCGGTCCCGCGCCGATCAGCAGCGGCGCGACCGCCACATGAAGTCGGGTCAGAAGGTCCGCCTCCATGAACCGGGCGATCGTGATCGCGCCCCCCTCGACCATCAGATGATCGAGGCCGACGCCATGCAGCGCGGCGACGATGGCATCAGGGTCGATCCATGTCCCGCGCGGCAGGCGGATCACCTCGACGCCCGACGGGCGGGGCGTGTCAACGGTCTGGATAACGATCCGGCGCGCGCCATCCTCGGCAAAAAGTCGCGCAGTATTCGGCAGGCGTCCCGACGGATCGATCACCACGCGGGCCGGTGACCGGCCCGGCACCAGTCGCACGCTGAGGCGCGGGTCGTCATGCAGCGCCGTCTTTACCCCGACGATCACGGCATCCACCAGCGCGCGCATCCGGTGCAGATGCGCAAGCCCGTCGGGCCCCGAGACATCCGACGCGTCACCCGAGACGGTGGCCACGCGCCCATCGAGGGACTGCCCGATCTGGGCAACAACATGTTGGGTGCCCGGTGCGGCGATCATCGACCCGTAGAGTCCGAGCGCGGCCCTCTCGCCCTGTGTCCAGGTCCCGCAGCACAGGCAGGCCGCGCCGTCGCGTGCGGCGCGGATCCGCTCCCAGACCCTCGGTGTTAAATCGGCACTCTGCATCCACAACTCCGTTCACGATGTCCTTGGTCGATGGCGCTTTTCAAGCCGGCACATCCCGCAAAGATAGGCGCTATTCGGGAAAAGTCATCCACGTACACGTCATGCCGGCGGACGTGCCAGCAGATCGACATGCCCGATCTCGGCGTGAGTCTGCGTCAGATCCTGTCGCCGTCGTCCCAGCCAGTCGCTTGCCGTCTCGCACCCGGCCTCTGTGGCGGCCCCGGCAATGCCGGTCAGCAGTGCATCCTGCAATGCCGCGTCCTCGGGGGTCAGACGCCACGGGCTGTTGCCGAGTGTCACGTCGAACCCCTGCTTGCGAAACAGCCCTGCCGCGGTGTCGGCCGCATCGGGTCCGAGGGCAGGGCCGAACCCCTTGTCGCCCTGCTGATGCCTGTTGAACGCATCGGTCACACGGCCATCGTCAGGATCGGCGGGGTGCCACCGCATCCGGCCATCGTAGCTGAGGACGGCGTAGAACGCGATGCGCGCGCGCCACAGTCGCTCGGCAAATCGCGCGACCCAGTCCCGCGACACCAGATCGAGCAGCGCAGAGGCGGTGACCAGATGCACACCATCAAACGGCAAGGCGTCGATGTCGCCCAGATCGGCGTGATATGTCGCCGCCTGCGGATGGTAGTCCGCGGCAATTTCAAGAAGCGCCGGGTCGTTGTCGAGAAGCCGCCAGTCGAGATGCGGGGCGCCGCCTTTTGCCAACGCGCGCACCGACGCCCCGGTGCCACATCCGAGATCGAGCACGGTTGCGTGTGGTGCGACGATCTGCACGGCCCGGTCAAGAAGCGCGGGGTCGCGCGCCCGCGCATCGGCGCCTTCCCGCAGGGTCAGCCATTCGGCATCGAACCCCATCTCAAAGATCGGCCTCGTACCAGCCACGCGCGACATGGCTTTCATGAAGCATCACGCGGATCCTGCGCAGGCGTCCGTCATCGCCAAGCCCCTCGGTCTGTGCCGCATCGCGCAGTTTTGTCCAGATGTGGTGGCACAGAAATTCGGTTGTCGTGAATTTGCCTTCGAATTCAGGATTTTCATCAAGATTGCCGTACCGCAGCGGTTCCAGCGCGCGTGCCAGCGCATCCGTCGCACGCCCGATATCGACCACCAAGCCATGGGAATCGAGGTCTTCGGTGTAAAACGCAGCATCGACCACGAAGGTGGCCCCGTGCACCCCCTGCGCCGGGCCGAAAACGGGTGACGGCAGGGAATGAGCGATCATGATGTGATCGCGAACTTCAACGGCAAACATTCTAAGCCTTTCATTTATCCATCCGCAGCGAGGTATCACGCTTCGGGATGCGGTCAAGCGGCACATGCGGGCAGGCGAAACTCCGCACATTCGGGAACTTCGGTTGGCCTCACGCGGCAATGACCATATGTTTACCTCATTGAACCGGAATTGTTCGTTAAGGTCCCCGCGTCGGACGGATCTTGCGACGGAAGGACATTACGTGGCACCAATCGAGGCAACACGCGATCTTGAAGACCAGCGTCACTACGGAGCGGCCCTGAGCGGCCGGCCCGGCATGACGATTTTTGCGCGGCGCACCTTGGTGCTCGCGCTCAACGTCGTGACCGTGGGTGCGCTGTTCGGCGCAATGCTGTCGCTGTTCGCGCCGGGCGGGATCACCCTGGGCGAGGCGGGAATGCTCGTGGCCTTCAGCCTGACCTTGCCATGGTTGTCGATCGGGGTGTGGAACAGCGTGCTGGGGTTCCTTCTGGATCGCCGGTACGGCGAACGCGCCGCCGCGCACGTGACCCCCGCACTTGCGCGCATCAGTGGGGACGAGCCGATCACGGCGCGCGTGGCGGTCGTCATGCCGCTGCGCAACGAGGACCCGGACGCGTCCATCGCGCGGTTGCGCCGGTTGGAGCGCGAAATTGCGCATGGTCCCTACGCGGATAGATTTTCGTTCCATGTCCTGAGCGATACCGACAACGCAGGCATCGCCCTGAAGGAAGAGGCGCGGATCGCCCAGTGGCGCGCCGAGCAGCCGCAGGCGCGGATACACTATCGCCGCCGGACCGAGAATACCGGCTACAAGTCCGGCAACATCGCCGACTTCCTGCACGGCCCCGATGGCGAGTGTGATTTCTTCCTGCCGCTTGATGCCGATAGCGAGATGGGCGCGGACACCGTCCTGCGTCTTGTCCGGGTGATGCAGGCCAGCCCCGAGACCGGCATGCTGCAAAGCCTTGTGACGGGTCTGCCGTCGCGCAGTTTTTTCACCCGCGCGTTCCAGTTCGGGATGCGTCACGGCATGCGGTCCTACACACTGGGATCGGCATGGTGGCAAGCCGATTGCGGGCCGAACTGGGGGCATAACGTGCTGATCCGTACGGCCCCCTTCCGTGCGCATTGCATGCTGCCGGTACTGCCGGGACGTGGGCCGCTTTCGGGGCCGATCCTCAGCCATGACCAGGTCGAGGCGGTGCTGATGCGGCGCGCCGGATACGAGGTGCGGGTGCTGGCCGAGGAAAGCGACAGCCACGAGGAGAACCCGCCCAGCCTGGTGGATTTCATCCGGCGCGAGCTGCGGTGGATGAACGGCAATCTGCAATATGTCCGCCTTCTAGGGATGCCGGGGCTGAAGCCGGTCAGCCGTATTCAATTGGTGCTGGCTATCCTGATGTATGTCAGCGCGCCCGCCTGGATGGCGTTCATCCTGACCGGTGCAGGCCTGGCGGCCGGCGCCGCGCAGCCCGGCGCGGTGTCGTTGACGGCGGGTGTGTTGCTGTTCGTGCTACTGATAACGCTCAGTCTCTGCCCCAAGCTGATGGGGTTGGCCCAGGTCCTCACCGACAATCGGCGCAGTGCCGCCTATGGCGGGCGCGGACGTGTGATCCTGGGCGGTTTTGCCGAGATCCTGATGTCGATGCTTGTCGCCCCGATCGTGGCCCTGTCGCTTACCCGGTTCGCGATCGGCCTGTGCGTCGGACAACGCATCGGCTGGAACGCGCAGCAGCGCAGCCGCGACCGGTTGCGGTGGGACGACGCTGCGGGCGCCTTGTGGCCGCAGACCCTGACCGGGTTGGCATTGGTTGTGTGGCTTGGCGCGGTCGCGCCGTGGGCGCTGGTCTTCGCGGCGCCGATCCTTGTGGCCATGGTGGGCGCGATCCCGATCGCGGTCGTCTCGACCATGCCTGCGCTGAGCCGCTGGTCGATGGCACGTGGCCTGTTCGACATCCCCGAGGATCGACAGCCGACGGCACCGGACGCCGCGGCGATACGTGCCAACAGCGCCTGACGACGTAACGAGAGAGAGGAGAGATCGCATGAAACTCGACCGCCTGACAGCCGTTGCCGGCCTGTGCGCCGCGACCACCCTTGGCCTTGCACAGCCCGCGCAGGCCGCGCCCGCCACGTGGCAGATCGACCCCGAGCATACCGTGGTGGCCTTCACGATCATGCATATCGGCTATGCCAAGGTTCTGGGCCGATTTTCGCAGATCGAAGGCAACTTCGTCTACGATCCTGACACGCGGTCGCTTGGGCAGGTGCGTGTCGAGATCGGGGCGCGAAGCGTGGATACCGATCACGAGGCGCGCGACAATCATGTCCGCGGTGAGGATTTCCTCGATGCCGGCGATCATCCGATGATCACCTTCACCGCCGATGGCGGCACGGCCACGTCCGAGACCACAGGCACGGTCACCGGCGATCTGACGATCCGGGGCGTGACACAGCCCGTCACGCTGGACGTGACGCTCAACAAGCGCGCGGAGTATCCGTTCGGCCACGGCAAGGAAACGCTCGGGATTTCCGCGACGGCCGAGATCCAGCGCAGCGAGTTCGGCAGCACCTACGCCTTGCCCACCATGGTCGGCGATACGGTGGACATCATGCTGGAATTCGAGGCTATCCGCGCGGACTGATACCGGATCGCACAGCGGATCGCACGGGTACGCCGATTACGTGCCCGCGTTTTTCTCGGGAATGATCTGTTGTGCGATGCCGGCGAAAATCAGGTAGATGCTGGTCACGACCAACCCCCAATGTGCCCAGCTTTGCGGGTCGAAACTGACCCACGCCGCCCATGCCGCGAAGAATGTCCACGCGAACGCGACCGGAAGCGACACCCACCGCCAGCGTTTCGTGCGGACCGGGTGGATGAACTTCAACGGCAGGAACATCGCGACCGACAACGCCGCGACGAGCGCGAGAATGAACCAGAAATCCGGCTTTACGGCGAACATCACGAGGACAACCATGTTCCAGCAGCCGGGAAAGCCGTGAAACGAATTGTCCTTTGTCTTCATGCTCGAATCAGCAAAATACATGGCGCTTGCATAGGTGATCACGATGATGGCGACCCACCCGGTCCATCCGGGCAGCAGGTCGGACGAGAACAGCGCGAAGGCCGGGATGAAGACATAGGTGAGATAGTCGATGATGAGATCGAGAAGCACACCGTCAAAGCGGGGTGCGTACTGCCCGACATCGTATTTGCGGGCCAGCGGACCATCCACGCCGTCCACGGCAAAGGCCACGACCAGCCACAGGAACATCATCTCCCATTCGCGATCGATCGCCGCAAGCATGGCCAGCATGGCGAACACCGCGCCGGTGGCGGTCAGAAGATGGACGAGAAGGGCACGTGCATGAGCGGTCATGCGCGTGTCAATGGCCCAAAGCGATCGAATTTGCAAAGGGAAACCCGGCCCTTTTCGCAAGAGGCCGGGCAAGCATCAAATGCGACCGGCGGCGAAAGGCCATCCGCACGACCACGGCCGCTCAGTTCGACACGCGCACCTCGTCCAGCGGATAGGCGAGCATGTCTTGGGCCTCCCATGCGACGTGGCAATCGTGACAGAAACTCTGGCTGACGCCCATCATGGCGCCCGCGGGTGTGACGGCGCTGTAGGCCCAGTCACCTGTTTCGGGTGAGTCGCCGTCCCCCAGCTTGGTCATGATGAACAACGGTCCGACAACCCCCGCACCATCCTTGAGCGAGAAACTTTCCTTTGCCAGCACCGACCCGGCGGGCATGTCCACGCCCCCGGATGCGAAGGTCAGGTAGTCATCCGCCGCGACGTCGTTTGCGAAGGTCTGAAGAAAGCGCGATCCGTGCGCGCCGGCGACGGCGGGACGGGTCGAGGTCACGGTCCAGTCGCGATAGGCCCGTGCCACGTCATTGTCGCCTGTGGTATATCCTTCGATCATCACCGACTGCATGCAGTCATAGAATGCGGTGATCTGGTGTTCCGTCATCTCCGCCGCTGTGTCCGCCTCGACATTGCATGCGGCCGTGGCCGGGACGGTGAATGCGAGGCCGGCCGCAAAATGGGCCGCGATGGTGAGTAGGGCGCGCAAGGTCATGGCCGATCTCCGGTCTGCTGATTGAAATTCGACGTGTTCACGAAAACAAGTGTGGCAGAGCGTGTGGTCACATGAACCTAACTATCCTGTGAGATGACTTACGTGTGAGTGCGCGCGATCTCGGGGTGCAGGGCAGGGCACTGGCGCGACTTATCGCGACGCGTGTGCGCCCGCGTCGGCGCGGGGAGGCGCATCGCTGCTGAATCCTCTGTCACCCCCCTTTTCTCATGGTCCGCTTCGGTTATATGATACGCGACGAAATGGTCCGAACCGCAACGAGAGTACGACAGTAAATGATGACACTGCAGGTTCCCATGATGACGGGTCCGGGCGATGATGCGGATGACGACGGCCAGAGTTCTGTCGGGGTAAAGACACGTCCCAAGACGCAGCGCCCGCCGCTTTACAAGGTGCTGTTGCTCAACGACGATTACACCCCGATGGAATTCGTGGTCGCCGTGCTTGAGCGTTTCTTCGGCATGTCGCACGCGCAGGCGTTCGAGATCATGTTGACCGTGCATAAAAAGGGTGTGGCGGTCGTCGGTGTGTTCAGCCACGAGATCGCCGAAACCAAGGTCGGGCAGGTCATGGATTTCGCCCGCCGGCATCAACACCCTCTGCAATGCACGATGGAAAAGGAATAGCGTGACCGCGCCGTCACGCCTGTCGCTTGCCGTCGAGACGCGAGCCGTCGATCTGCCTCACTCGGGGCGGATCGCCGTGGTTCACCCGCGTATCGGCATGGACCTGTCGGCCCTGCACGCGGATCGTGTGCAGGTCATCACACCGATCAAGCCCGATTTCGACCATTTCGCGGCGCGCGGGTATGAGTGTGCGGTCGCGCCTGACGGGCGCTACGCGGCGACGCTTGTCTGTCTGCCCCGTGCAAAACCGCTGGCACGTGCCCTGATCGCGTCGGCGGCGGAGCTGACGGATGGCCCCGTGATCGTGGAGGGCGACAAGACCGACGGCGTGGAATCGATATTGAAGGAATGCCGACGGCGCGGTGCGGCGGACACGCCGCTGTCGAAGGCGCATGGCAAGATCTTCACCGTCACGTCAGGGGCCGATTTTTCCGACTGGCGCGCACGGGACGGGGCCGTGGCCGAAGGCGGGTTCGTCACCCTGCCGGGGGCTTTCTCGGCCGATGGGGTGGATCCCGGATCGCGGTGGCTTGCCGAGTGTCTGCCGGCTGCGCTTGGCGCGCATGTGATCGATCTCGGGGCCGGCTGGGGATACCTTGCGTCGCGCGCGCTTGAGCGGGACACACTCGCCCGGCTGGATCTGGTCGAGGCCGATCACAGCGCTCTTGATTGCGCACGCCGCAACGTCACCGATCCGCGCGCCGCGTTCTACTGGGCGGATGCGACGGCATGGCAGCCCGACACGCGCGCTGACACCGTGGTGATGAACCCGCCGTTTCACACCGGGCGCGCGGCCGATCCCGATCTGGGCCGTGCCTTCATCGCCACTGCGGCGGGCGCGCTCAAGCCATCCGGCACGCTGTGGATGGTGGCCAACCGCCATCTGCTTTACGAGGCGACATTGACCCAGCGATTCAGGCATGTCGACGAGATCGCGGGCGACACCCGCTTCAAGATCCTGCGGGCGCGTCATCCGTCGCGTCAGCCCCGGTAGAATCGCCCACTGTCACAACAGACCAGCTTGAAAGGCTCATGTCATGTCATTCACCATCGCGGGAAAGACAGCCATCGTCACCGGCGGTGCCAACGGGATAGGTCTCGCCATCGGGCGGCACTTTGCCGACAAGGGCGCCAACGTGATGTTCGCCGACAAGGACGAGGCGCAACTCAAGGCGGAACTGGGCAAGGCCGCCGAGGCCGACAACGTCCGCTATTTCGCCGGGGATCTGCGCGAAAGGCTGGCGCAGGCCAACCTGTTGTCGGCGACGCTGGACGCCTTTGACCAGATTGATATCCTGGTGAACGCGTGCCGCCAGGTGGTGCCGTCGGATCCGCTCAACCCCGATGATGACGCGGTCGAAATGCTGTTGCAGCAGAACCTGATGACCTCGCTGCGGATGAGCCAGATGGTCGCACGGCGCATGATCAAGCAAAGCGACGGGGATACCGACACTGTGGCTGGCACCATCGTCAACCTGTCGTCGATCGCTGCGCGGCGCACGCATCCGGACCTGATGGCGTATTCCATCTCGTCCGCGGCTCTTGATCAGATGACCCGCAGCCTTGCCGTGGCGCTCGCCCCGCACCGGATCCGCGTCAATGCCGTCGCTTTCGGGTCGGTCATGAGCGCGTCTCTCAAGGATACGCTGCGCGATCACAGCGATTACCGTGAAGATATCGAATGCCATACGCCGCTGGGGCGTATCGCGTCGGCCACGGAACTCGCAGAGGCGGTGCAATACCTGTCCTGCGAGGGGTCCAGCTTCATGACCGGACAGATCCTGACCATGGATGGTGGGCGCACCCTGCTTGATCCTGTCGCCGCCCCGGCGCATTAAGGGGTCGGACAGCGCCGAGGAATGACCGATGAGTGAAGATTTTACCGATAAGAAAACCCGTGCCGCCGCATGGTTTCGGCAGTTGAGGGACGACATCGTCGCGGCCTTCGAAAATCTTGAAGACAGCCACACCACCGGCCCGTTATCGGACGCGGCCCCCGGCCGGTTCGAGGTGACCGAGACCACGCGCGCCAGCGACGATGGATCGGATGCCGGCGGCGGCCTGATGAGCGTGATGCGTGGTGGGCGCGTCTTCGAGAAGGTGGGTGTCAACGTCTCGCAGGTCTACGGACACCTGGGCGAGGCCGCTCAAAAGGCGATGGCGGCGCGCGGCGTGCCGGGGATGGCGGACGATCCGCGTTTCTGGGCGTCGGGGATCAGCCTCGTGGCGCATATGCAGAACCCGCACGCCCCGGCGGTGCACATGAACACCCGGATGTTCTGGACCCCCGGCGCGTGGTGGTTCGGGGGTGGCTCGGACCTGAACCCGTGCATCGAATATGACGAGGACACGGGCCATTTCCACGACACGCAAAAGGCGCATCTGGCGCCGCACGGGGCGGATATCTATCCCCGGCTCAAGGCGTGGGCGGACGAGTATTTCTATATCCCGCACCGTCACCGTGCGCGCGGCGTCGGCGGCATCTTCATGGACGACCGCAACACCGGCGACTGGGAGGCGGATTTCGCCCTGACGCAGGATATCGGCCGGGCCTTCCTGCCGGCCTATCTGCCGCTGGTCGAGAAACGCCGCGTGCAGGACTGGTCAGACGCGGACCGCGAGACGCAGCTTGTGCATCGCGGTCTATATGCCGAGTACAACCTTGTTTATGACCGGGGCACCAAGTTCGGGCTGGCCACCGGCCACGATGCCAATGCCGTCCTGATGAGCCTGCCCCCGCTGGCCAAGTGGCACTGAGACGCGGGGACGGATCTGCCGGTCAGTCCAGCAGAGTCTTCAGGTACCGGCCGTAGTCGTTCTTGCCGAACGTCTCGGCCCGGTCCGCGAGCGTGCCCGCGTCGATCCAGCCCTTGCCATAGGCGATCTCGTCAAGGCAGCCGGTCTGCAACCCTTGACGTGCCTGTAGCGTGCGCACGAAATTGCCGGCATCGAGCAGGCTGGCATGCGTCCCGGTATCCAGCCAGGCATAGCCGCGCCCCATCGTCTCCACGTGCAGCGTGCCGGCTTTAAGGTACATCTCCAGCAGTGACGTGATCTCCAGCTCGCCACGATCCGAGGGTTGCACCTCGCGCGCCAGTCTTGGCGCATCCCCGTCAAGGAAATAAAGCCCGGTGACGGCGTAGCGCGAGGGCGGGTTCGCCGGTTTCTCGATGATCTCGCGGGCGCGGCCCTCGGCGTCGAAGCCCACCACGCCGTAGCGTTCCGGATCCGACACGTGATAACCGAAGACCGTGCCGCCCGTCGCCCGCGCATCCGCACCGGACAGAAGCTGCGGCAGGCCGTGCCCGAAGAAGATGTTGTCGCCCAGCACCATTGCCGATGCCGCGCCGCAAAGAAAATCCTCGGCCAGCGTATAGGCCTGTGCCAGGCCGTCGGGGCTGGGCTGGGTGATGTATGTCAGGCTGAGACCCCACTGGCTGCCATCGCCCAGAACCGTACGGAACTGGTCCTGATCGTGGGGCGTGGTGATCACGGCGATCTCGCGGATGCCGGCCAGCATCAGGATAGACAGCGGGTAATAAACCATCGGCTTGTCGTAGATCGGCAGAAGCTGCTTCGACACGCCCATGGTGATCGGGTAAAGCCGGGTGCCGGACCCGCCTGCAAGAATGATACCTTTGCGATCGCTCATGTCGTTGATACTCCAAGCTGGTCGAGAATACGGGGCAGGGCGGTGCGCCAGTCCGGACGGGCCAGACCGAAAGCCGCTTCGGTACTGCGGCAATCGAGGCGGGAATTGAGCGGCCTAGCCGCGGGCGTGGGATAATCCGCCGTCGGGATGCCGGTCACGGCGACCTTGCGGCCGGCGGCGTCGAAGATTGCCTCGGCAAAGCCTTTCCAGCTGACATCCGGTGCCCCGGTAAAATGGTAGGTGCCGCCCCGCGCCGGGTCGTCGCGCAGATGCGCGGCGATGGTCAGGCACGCGTCGGCGATGTCGCCCGCCGGTGTCGGGCCGCCGATCTGGTCGTCGACGATGGACAGCGCGTCGCGGGTCTCCGACAGGCGCAGCATGGTCTTGAGGAAATTCCCGCCATGTGCGGAAAACACCCACGCCGTGCGCAAGATCACATGCGCGACGCCGCTATCGCGAATGGCCGCTTCACCAGCAAGCTTGCTGCGGCCATAGGCGCCAAGCGGGCCGGTGACGTCATCGGGGGCGAAGGGCGTGGTGCCACTGCCGTCGAAGACGTAATCGGTCGAGATATGCACCAGCGGAATGTTTGCGGCGGCACAGGCGCGGGCCATCGCCGCAGGCGCGTCGGCGTTGATGCGGGTGGCCAGCGGCTCCTCGGCCTCCGCACGGTCCACGGCGGTGAAGGCGGCTGCATTGATGACCGCCTCGGGACGGTGTTGCGCGATTGCCGCTGCGCAGGCCTCGGGGGTCTCGAGGTCGGCGTGCTCGCGGCCCAGACAGACGGCGTCGGGCGCGCGGCGGGCCAGTTCCGTGGCCACCTGTCCGGTGCGACCAAAGACCAGTAGTGTCATGTGCCCGTGCCTGCGCGTGTTGCGGTGCCAACCCGGCTGCCGACCCCGTCCATCTTAAGCAACGGGGTCCACCACTCGGGATTGTCGAAATACCACTGGACGGTCCGGCGCAACCCTTCCTCGACCGTGACCGATGGCTGCCATCCCAGTTCGCGGCTGATGCGCGCGGGGTCGATGGCATAGCGCGCGTCGTGCCCCGGCCGGTCGCTGACAAACCGGATGAGGTCGCGGTGGCCACCCGCCGCGGTGCCGCGCATCGTGTCCATGAGGTCGCAGATCGTGTGTACCAGGTCGATGTTGCGCCGCTCGTTATGGCCGCCCACGTTGTAGCTGCGCCCCGGCACGCCGCGTGTGACGGCGAGCAGCAGGGCATCGGCGTGGTCTTCGACATACAGCCAGTCGCGCACGTTCTCGCCTTGCCCGTAGACCGGGATCTCCAGCCCGTGCAGCGCGTTGAGGATGACCTTGGGGATCAGCTTCTCGGGAAAGTGGTAGGGGCCGTAATTGTTGGAACAGTTGGTCAGCACCACCGGCAGGCCGTAGGTGTGAAACCACGCCCGCACCAGATGATCCGAGGCCGCCTTGGAGGCCGAATAGGGGCTGCGCGGATCGTAGGACGTGTCCTCGGTGAACAGCCCCTCGGCCCCGAGCGAGCCGTAGACCTCGTCGGTCGAGATGTGGTGAAACCGGAAGTCGTCGGGATGACCTGCGCGGGCCCAGTAGGCGCGCGCCGCCTCGAGCATGTTGTAGGTGCCGGTGATGTTGGTCTCGACGAAATCGCCGGGCCCGTCGATCGAGCGGTCGACATGGCTTTCGGCGGCAAGATGCATGACGGCATCGGGCGCATGGTCCGCAAAGATCCGGTCGAGTGCCGTGCGGTCCCGGATATCGGCATGCTCGAATCGGTAGAGCGGGGCGTCGGCGACCTCGGCCACGTTGGCGGGCAGACCCGCATAAGTGAGCGCGTCAAGATTGATAACCTCGTGTCCGCGCGCCACGGCAAGGCGTACCACCGCGGACCCGATGAACCCGCAACCGCCCGTGACGAGAAGTTTCATGGTCTCAGCCCTTCCATTCGAAATACGTCGGCAGGTCGCGCAGCCGGGGGGCGGCGGCATCCTTGTCCGACAGGATCGGGGGCGTGTCCAGCCCCCAGTCGATGCCTATATCGGGGTCGTCGAAACGTACGCCCGCATCACAGTCCGGCGCGTAGTAATCGGAGCATTTGTAGACGATCTCGGTATCGGGCTCGCGGGTGACGAAGCCGTGCAGGAACCCCTCGGGGATCAGCAGTTGGCGGCCGTTGTCGAAGCTCAGCTCGGTGCCCGTCCAGACCCCGAAGGTCGGGCTGCCCTGACGGATGTCGACCGCAACGTCGTAAAGCGCGCCGCGTCCGCACCGCACCAGCTTGGCCTGCGCATGTGGCGGGGTCTGGAAATGCAGACCCCGCAGCGTTCCCGCCTCGTGTGACAGTGAATGATTGTCCTGCACGAAGTCGATGTCGATCCCGGCCTCGGCCATGCGGCGACGGTTCCAGCTTTCGCTGAAAAACCCGCGCCTGTCGCCGAATCGTGCCGGCTCTATGATCAGCACACCCGGCAATTCGGTTGTCAGAACCTGCACGCGCATCCTCCGGTATTGTTTCCACCCGCGTGCCGTAACAAGGCCCCGGTTGCATGTCACGTCGAACCCGCGCAATTGCTGCGGGAAATGACCAGGCTGTGCCGCATCCGCGATACTCTTGCACAACCGGATGTCGCCGCGATGCGGGGATGGCGGCACCAAATCGGTTTTATCGCCCCGATTGCGGCGCTATAGGCGGGTCATGGCAAAAGGGCGCAAATCTTCGAAGACGTCCCGCGGCGCGGTGCGGGTTGATGTGCCGGCCGCCCTGTGGGGCTGGACCGTGCGCATCGTGGTGATCTCGGCCCTTGTGGTGGTCGGCGTGATCGCCGCGCATCGCGTGATCGAGCCGCCGCGCACCTTCTACATGGGCCAGGAGGCGCGCAGATTGACGGAGATCCGTCACGACTGGGTGCCGATGACGCAGATCGCGCCGGTCATGGCCCGCGCGCTGGTGGCGGCGGAAGACGCGAATTTCTGCCAGCACTGGGGTTTTGACATGTCCGCCATCCGCGACGCCATCGCGGACGGATCGGGCCGCGGGGCCTCGACGCTGAGCCAGCAAGTGGTCAAGAACGTCTACCTGTGGCACGGGCGCAACTGGCCGCGCAAGGCGCTGGAGGCGCTGATGACGCCCGTCGTCGAGGCGTTCTGGCCCAAGCGGCGGATCGTCGAGGTCTATCTCAACGTGGCGGAGTTCGACACCGGTGTCTTCGGCATCGAGGCGGCGGCACGGCATTACTTCGGGGTGAACGCGGCAGGGCTGAGCGCGGTGCAGGCCGCCAGGCTGGCCGCGGTGCTGCCCGATCCCAAGGGGCGTTCCGCCAGTCAGCCCTCGGCGTGGTTGCGCAATCGTGCCGCGGACATTCTCGACGGGGCGGCGACCATCGCGCGCGACGGGCGCGCCGCGTGTTTCGAGGATTGAAACCCGCCGTCAAAGGAGGCATTGAAGGATCGTTCTGGAAACCGAAGGATGCCGCAGACGATGGCCAAGCTCTATCACGTTCCGCTCTCGCCGTTCTGCCGCAAGGTGCGGCTGAGCCTTGCGGAGAAGAAGATCGAGTGCGAGCTGGCCGAGGAGCGCTATTGGGAGAAGGACCCAGATTTCCTGCGCCGCAACCCGGCCGGAAAGGTGCCGGTCCTGCGGGTCGATGGCCGGACCATGGCCGAAAGCGGGGCGATCTGCGAATACCTTGAAGAGGTATATCCCGAGCCCGCCCTGATGCCGCAGGATGCCACCGCGCGCTACGAGGTGCGCCGGCTGGTCGCGTGGTTCGACGACAAGTTCCATCACGAGGTGACGTCGAAGCTGCTATATGAACGGGTCAACAAGAAGGTCATGAAGCAGGGTTTTCCCGACAGTCGCAACGTCAAGGACGGCGCGCGCGCCATCAAGTATCACCTTGATTACATGGCGTGGCTGCTGGACCGTCGTCGCTGGCTTGCCGGCGATGTGATGACCCTTGCGGATTTCGCCGCCGCGGCACATCTCAGCGCGCTGGATTACATCTCGGACGTGGACTGGCAGCGCAGCGACGTGGTCAAGGATTGGTATGCCAAGATCAAGTCACGGCCCGCGTTCCGCGGTATCCTGGCCGACCAGGTGCCCGGATTTCCGCCGCCGGCGCATTATGCGGATCTGGATTTCTAGGCTAGGGTGCCCAAAGGCCGGACCAGCGTGGGTCCGTCTTGAACATGTGCGACGGGCCGGTCGAAGGGGCGCTGCCCCTCTTGGCCTGCGGCCAATTCACCCCGGAGTATTTTGGGAAAGATGAAAGACGGGCTGAAACAAAAACTCCAGGCGCAGTCCCGGGCCGAGGGGTTCGATGCCTGTCGCCTGTGCCGCCCTTGGGATGTAGGGCACGTGCCAGAGCGGCTGGCGGCCTATCTGGAGCGCGGCTATCATGGCCAGATGGGCTGGCTGGAGGCGCGCAGCCAGTGGCGCGGTGCACCGCAGGTCCTGTGGCCCGAGGCGCGCACGGTGATCGTGCTGGGCGAAAGCTACACGCCCGACGGCGACGCGCTGGCCGGTCTCGCGCAGCGGGATAGAGGCAACGTTTCGGTGTATGCGCGCGGGCGTGATTATCATGACGTGGTCAAGACACGGCTCAAGCGGCTGGCGCGGTGGCTGATCGCCGAGGCCGGTGGCGAGGTGAAGGTTTTCGTCGACACCGCCCCGGTGCCGGAAAAGCCTCTGGCCGAAGCCGCGGGTCTGGGATGGCAGGGCAAGCACACCAACCTGGTCAGCCGAGAACTGGGAAGCTGGTTCTTCATCGGGTCGGTCTTTACCACGCTGGAGCTTGAGACCGATCCGGCCGAAGCCGATCATTGCGGGTCCTGTCGCGCCTGCCTCGACGTCTGTCCGACCGACGCGTTTCCGGCCCCCTATCAGCTGGATGCGCGGCGCTGCATCTCCTACCTGACGATCGAGCACAAGGGTCCTGTGGACGAGGCGCTGCGCCCCGGCTTGGGCAACCGGATCTATGGCTGTGACGATTGCCTGGCGGTGTGTCCGTGGAACAAGTTCGCGGTCGAGGCGCACGAGGTGAAGTATCACGCCCGCCCCGATCTGGTCTCGCCGCCACTGGCCGAGCTTGCGGCGCTGGACGACGCCGGTTTCCGGGCACGGTTTTCCGGCAGCCCGATCAAGCGGATCGGGCGCGACCGGTTCGTGCGCAACGTGCTGTACGCGATCGGGAATTCCGGGGACCCGGCGCTGCGCGAGGTGGCGCAAGGCCATTGCGAGGACGCGGATGCGACGGTTCGGGACGCGGCACGGTGGGCGGTCATGCGGCTTGGTACCTGATGGGCCGCGGGTGGCGCGGTCGACCCCCGGACATATGGAAACGGGATGCGAGGCGATGCGGTCCCAAACGAGGAAAGGAATGCTGTCATGACAGCGATGGATCGGTTCGATACGGATCTTGCCAGTCGGCTCGACGGTTTGCGCGACGAGGGTCTTTACAAGACGGAACGGGTGATCGCCTCGAAACAGGGGGGTGAGGTGCAGCTTGCAGGCGGGGCGCAGGTGGTGAACCTGTGTGCCAACAATTACCTCGGCCTTGCCGATCATCCCGATGTGATCGCGGCGGCGCATGCGGCGCTGGATCGTTACGGGTTCGGCATGGCCAGTGTCCGGTTCATCTGCGGCACGCAGGAAGAGCACAAGGAACTCGAGACGCGGATCGCAGGGTTCCTCGGGCTGGAGGATGCGATCCTTTATGCCGCCGCGTTCGACGCCAATACGGGGCTTTTCGAGACGCTGCTGGGCCCGGAGGACGCGATCATCAGCGATGCCCTGAACCACGCCAGCATCATCGACGGGGTGCGGCTGTGCAAGGCGCAGCGGTACCGTTATGCCAACCGCGACATGGCCGATCTGGAGCGGTGCCTGCGCGAGGCGCAGGGCGCAAGGCACCGGATGATCGCCACCGACGGCGTGTTCTCGATGGATGGCTATTACGCGCCGCTGGACGAAATCTGCGACCTGGCGGCGCGGTACGACGCGTTGGTGATGGTGGACGACTGCCATGCCACCGGCTTTGTCGGCGCAACGGGGCGCGGCACGCCCGAGCATTTCGGGGTGACGGACCGTGTCGATATCCTGACCGGCACCCTGGGCAAGGCCCTTGGCGGGGCCTCTGGCGGCTATACCGCGGCCTCTCGCCGGGTCGTCGACTGGCTGCGGCAACGCTCGCGGCCGTATCTTTTTTCCAACACGCTGGCGCCGGTGATCGCGGGCGCCTCGTTGCGGGTGTTCGACATGCTCGAGGATGGCGCGGAGCGGCGCGAAAGGCTGTGGGACAACGCGGCCTATTTCCGCGAACGGATGGGGGCGCTCGGGTTCGAGTTGTTGCCCGGCGCGCATGCGATCATTCCGGTGATGCTGCGCGACCCGAAACTGGCGCAGGAAATGGCGGCGCGGTTGAACGATCATGGGGTTTTCGTTACCGCGTTCAGCTTTCCCGTGGTGCCGAAAGGGCAGGACCGGATCCGGACGCAGATGAGCGCGGCAGTGACGCGCGATATGCTGGACCGGGCGATCAATGCGTTCGAGGTCGTGGGCCGGGACCTGGGGGTGATCCGATGACCAACGAGATGAGGGCGCTGGTGAAATCGCGGCCCGAGCCGGGGCTGTGGATGGAGCATGTTCCCGTGCCCGAGCCGGGGCCGACGGATGTCCTGATCAAGGTGCGCAAGTCCGCGATCTGCGGCACCGACGTGCATATCTGGAAGTGGGACGCGTTCAGCGCCAAAACCGTGCCTGTGCCCATGGTCGTCGGGCATGAATTCGCAGGCGAGATCGTCGAATGCGGTGCGGCAGCCCGCAAGTACCGCGTCGGCCAGCGGGTCTCGGGCGAGGGGCACATCGTCTGCGGGGCGTGCCGCAACTGTCGCGCGGGGCGCGGGCATCTGTGCCGCAACACCAAGGGGGTCGGTGTCCACCGGCCCGGCAGCTTTGCCGAATACCTGCGCCTGCCCGAAACCAACGTCGTGCCCATTCCCGACGATATCCCCGACGAGATCGCGGCGATCTTCGATCCCTTGGGCAATGCCGTGCATACCGCGCTCAGCTTCGATCTGGTGGGCGAGGATGTTCTGGTCACCGGCGCGGGGCCCATCGGCATCATGGGGGCGCTGGTCGCGCAGAAGGCCGGGGCACGCAAGGTGGTGATCACCGATATCAATCCCTACCGGCTGGATCTGGCGCGGCGTGTCGGGGTGCAGCACGTGGTCGATGTCGGCCAAGAGCAGCTGCGCGACGTGATGGACACGATCGGCATGACCGAGGGCTTCGACGTCGGCCTCGAAATGTCGGGGGCCTCGGCGGCGATGCAGCAGATGATCGCGCGAATGAACAATGGCGGCAAGGTGGCCCTGCTGGGGATCGCGCCGACCGAGTTCGCGGTCGACTGGAACGCCGTCATTTTCAAGATGCTGCATATCAAGGGCATCTATGGCCGGGAGATGTTCGAGACGTGGTACAAGATGATCGCACTGGTGCAATCGGGTCTCGACCTGTCGGAGCTGATCACCCACCGGATCGGCATTGATGATTTCGAGGCCGGGTTCGCCGCGATGATCTCGGGCGACTCCGGCAAGATCGTCATGGATTGGTAAGGCTGGGCCTGCCGCGCATTGTCTCTTTGGCATGCGCACGTCCCAAGGTGGCCGCGCAAAGACGTGGCATCGCAGATCAGGCCCGCGCGATCACGTTTCTCAGGGCAGGAGATCTTCGATCTTCGTGGTAATGGCCTGCGACATGGGACGCTCGGCTGAGCCCCATGTGCCCGCCACGCGGCCATCGGGGGCAATCAGCACCTTGTTGAAATTCCAAGACGGAGCAAATCCCGCATCGCTGGCGAGCGATGCGTAGAACGGGTGCGACTGTGATCCGCGTACCGAGGTGATTGTGGTCATCGGCATATCGATGCCAAAATTGACCTCGCAGAAGTCCTTGACCTCTTCTTCGCTGGACAGTTCCTGCCGGAAGTCGTTCGAGGGGACGGCCAGCACGACCAGCCCGCGGTCGCGATATGTGTCGTAGAGTGTTTGCAATCCGTCATACTGATGGGTGAATCCGCAACGCGACGCTGTGTTGACCACGAGAACCGGCTGCCCTTGCCAGTCGTCCAGTCGCAACTCGCCCCCGTCGATGTTGCCGAATGGCGTGGCAAGGTCGAGTGCGGCTGCGGGCAGCGCAACCATGCTGGCTATAAGCATCACGATAAAGCGCATTTTATCCTCCGAATATTATGTAAAAAATACGCCGGGCGCTGCGGATTGGATCACTCTCGCGCCCTATTTGATTTCGCGTCGTGCGCCCCATCTGTTACGTAGAGGCAAAAAGGAGACGTCGAGACGTGACCGACTATAGCAAGGACCCCGAACGAGTCGCCGCCCTGTCGCCCGAAGAATACAGGGTGACCCAGCAAAACGGGACGGAGCGCCCGGGCACGGGTAAATACCTGAGCAACAAGGCGCCGGGCATTTATGTGGACATTGTCAGCGGCGAGCCGCTTTTTGCGAGCGCGGACAAGTACGAGTCCGGCTGCGGCTGGCCGAGTTTCACCAAGCCGCTGGAGCCGGCGCATGTGAAGGAGCTGCGTGACGCCTCGCTCGGGATGATGCGCACCGAGGTCCGGAGCGCGCATGGAGACAGCCATCTCGGCCATGTCTTTCCCGACGGCCCGCGCGACCGGGGGGGCTTGCGCTATTGCGTCAACTCGGCAAGCCTGCGTTTCATTCATCGCGACGACATGGAGGCAGAGGGATACGGCGCGTATCTCGATCAGGTGGAGGATGTGACATGAGCGAACGTGCAGTACTGGCCGGCGGCTGTTTCTGGGGCATGCAGGATTTGATCCGCAGGCTCGACGGTGTGATCTCGACCCGCGTGGGGTATACCGGCGGCGACGTTCCCAATGCGACCTACCGCAATCACGGCACCCATGCCGAAGGGATCGAGATCATCTTTGATCCCGAAAAGATCAGCTATCGGCGCATTCTAGAGGTGTTCTTCCAGATCCACGACCCGACCACGCGGAACCGTCAGGGCAACGACGTGGGCATGAGCTACCGCTCGGCCATCTATTATTGCTCGGACGCGCAACGGGACGAGGCATTGCGGACCGTCGCTGATGTCGAGGCCAGCGGCCTGTGGCCGGGAAAGGTCGTGACCGAGGTCGAACCCGTGGGCGATTTCTGGGAGGCCGAGCCCGAGCATCAGGATTACCTGAAGAAGGTGCCCAACGGCTACACCTGCCATTTCCCGCGCCCTGACTGGGTCCTGCCGCGCAAGGGGGCCGAGACGGACGCCTGAACCATGGCGCCGCCAGAGCGCACACGACCGATGACGGGCATCGCGCTCAAGCTTTGCTCGGTCACGCTGTTCATCACCATGGCGTCGTTGATCAAGGCGACGTCAGGCCATGTGCCGGCGGGCGAGGCGGTGTTCTTTCGGTCGTTCCTCGCCCTTCCGGTGATCCTGATCTGGCTGGCGCTGCGCGGCGATCTGCGGACCGGGCTCAAGGTGCGGTCGCCGATGAACCATTTCTGGCGGGGCTTCGTGGGCACGGCGGCCATGGGGCTTGGGTTTGCCGCCCTCGGCCTGTTGCCGTTGCCAGACGTTACAGCGATCGGCTATGCCGCTCCGCTGCTGGTCGTGGTGTTTGCCGCGATGTTCCTCGATGAACGCGTGGGCATGGTCCGGATCGGCGCGGTGGCGCTCGGGCTTGCGGGGGTGCTGATCGTGCTGGCCCCGCGACTGACGGCACTGAGCGGGCCGACCGTGCAAACCGTCGAGGCCGTTGGCGCGGTGCTGGCACTGACCGGCGCGATGTGCGCGGCCCTCGCGCAGATCTACGTCCGCAAGCTGGTGCAGACCGAGGAAACCAGCGCCATCGTGTTCTTCTTCTCGATCACCGCCGCCGGGCTGTCGCTGCTGACGATCCCGTTCGGCTGGGTGATGCCGACCGCCCCCGAGATCGGGTTCCTGATGCTGGCCGGATTGCTGGGCGGGTTGGGACAGATTTTCCTGACCTCGTCCTACCGCTTTGCCGATGCGAGCGTGGTGGCGCCGTTCGATTACGCCTCGATCCTGCTGGCGCTCGGGATCGGGTATTTCGTCTTCGGCGAGGTGCCGACGGTGGCGATGCTGTCAGGGGCGACGCTGGTAATCCTGGCGGGCATCCTCATCATCCTGCGCGAGCGGCAACTGGGTATCCGGCGCAACAAGGCACGGTCCGCCCGGACACCGGAATAGGGACGGGACCGATCTTTGGCGGGCGTTGGGGATGGGCACCACTGCGCGGCGTTTCTCCGGTTCTTCCAACGACCGCTCAAGGCCAATGTCAGACCCCTATCCCCCCATCAGCGTCGCAAGCGCATAAGGTGGCCACAGCATCGCGCGGCGCAGCCGCCCGAGGGGCCAGCGGCGCGGCGGGGTGCGCAGGATCTGCGGGTAGGGATGTCGCGGGGTCCGGTCCATCGCCAGATCGGCCAGCAGCGCGCCGGAATAGCTGCCCATGGCCACGCCGTTGCCGTGGTAGCTGAGGCCGGTAAAGGCCCCCGGCATGTCGGGGATCGGCCCGGCATAGGGCGTGAGGTCGGGCGAAAGGGACAACAGGCCATTCCAGCTATGTGGTGTTTCGACATGGCGCCACGCGGGAAACATCGCGTCGAAATGGGTCCGGATGGTCCGGTGCATGCGGGCGTCGAAGTGCTGTGACGAGAACAGCCCGCCACGCATGCCGAACAGCATCCGATTGTCGGGCATCAGGCGGAAATAATGCAGAAAGAAGCGGTCGTCGTAACACATCTGCCGGCTGGTCCAGCCTTGCGCGGCAAGTTCCGTATCGGTCATGGGCCGGGTGACGATGACGTTGGATTGCGTCGGCAGGTAGCGCGCGCGCATCCAGTCCGGCAGGTCGTCCGAGGAATAGCCGTTGGTGGCCACGATCAGCCGGTGGGCGGTGATCCGTGCCTCTGGCGTGGAAAGATGGAACTTCCCGGCCTGACGTATCGCGGTGACGGGGGATTGCGCATGGATGCGTGTCCCTGCGCGCGTCGCCGCCTCTGCCAGACCGACCGTGTATTTCATCGGGTTCAGCGCCACGCCGACGGGTGTGGTCAGCGCCGCGTGAAACGGCCCGTTCATGCCCATTTGCGCCAGCTCCGGGCCGGGGGTCAACTGTGGCGTGACCCCGTAATCGGCCTTTATCCGTGCCGCGCGGGCGCCAAGGCCGCGCGCGGCGCGTTCGGTATGGGCCAGCAGTGTTTCACCATCGGAATGCAGATCGGCCTCTATGGCGTGGCGCGCGATCAGGTCGCGGGCAAAGCGGGCCGCTGCCACCTCGCTGCGGCGGTAGTCGCGGCGCGCCTCTTCTCCGTGTTGCTTTCGCAGGATCGTGTCCGACGCGGCAGATCCACCAAGGCAGCAAAAGCCGCCGTTGCGCCCTGACGCCCCCCAGCCGGGGGTCTGCGCCTCGAACACGCGCACATCCTGACCGGCCTTGGCAAGGTGCAGTGCCGCCGAAAGCCCCGTGAACCCTGCGCCGATGATCGCCACGTCGCATGATATCGTGCCTCGGGCCGCCGGATATTCCGGCGCCGTGACCGTGTCCGGCCAGTAGCAGTCCGCCCGCGGGCCGTTGCCGTAGGTATGGGCTGGATAGATACGGCTCATCCCTTGGCCGCGCCCAGCTCGTCGGCTTGCTGGCGCAGGCTGGCGCGTTTGGTGATCAGCGAGGCGCTGACCACCCCCACGGCGACGATCCCGATCATGATGGTCGACAGCGCGTTGATCTCGGGGCTCAGACCCAGACGGATCGACGACCAGATCTTGATCGGCAAGGTCGTGGCAGAGGGTCCGGCCGTAAACGACGCGATCACCAGATCATCAAGCGACAGGGTAAACGCCAGAAGCCAGCCCGAAATGACGGCCGGCGCGATGATCGGCAGGGTGACGAGACGGAATGCATCGAAGGACGAACAGCCCAGATCGCGCGCGGCCTCTTCGAGCGACAGATCGAAGCTGACGAGTCGCGAGGAGACGACGACCGAGACGAAGCACATGGAAAATGTCGTATGTGCCAGAATGATGGTGAAGATGCCGCGATCCACACCGATGCCGATGAACAACAACAGAAGCGACAAGCCGGTGATGACCTCGGGCATGACCAGCGGGGCGTAGATCATGCCCGAAAACAGCGTGCGGCCCGCGAACCGCCCCGCCCGTACCAGCACAAGCGCCGCCATCGTGCCCAGCACCGTAGCCACTGTCGAAGAGACGACGGCCACCTGAAGCGTCACCCAGGCCGCATCGAGAAAGGCATCGTTCTGGACCAGCGAGACATACCAGCGCGTCGAGAACCCGCCCCAGACCGTCACCAGTTGCGATGCGTTGAAGCTGTAGACGATCAGGATGATCATCGGCAGGTATAAAAAGGCGAACCCGAGCGTCAGCGAGGTCGCGTTGAACCATGTGATCCGCCTCATCCTTCGGTCTCCCGCTGTTTTTCCACGTTGCGCTGGAACAGCACGATGGGGATGATCAGGATCAGCAGAAGCACGATCGCCACGGCGCTTGCGACCGGCCAGTCGCGGTTGTTGAAGAACTCTTCCCACAGAACCTTGCCGATCATCAGCGTCTCGGACCCTCCCAGAAGCGACGGGATGACGAACTCGCCGATGGTCGGGATCAGGACCAGAAAGCAGCCCGCGATGATGCCCGATTTCGAAAGCGGCACGGTGATCAGCCAGAAGGCCTTGATCCGGGAACATCCCAGATCCTCGGCCGCCTCCAGAAGCGAGCCGTCCATGCGCTCCAGCGTCGAGTATATCGGCAGGATCATGAAGGGCATGTAGGTGTAAACGATCCCGATATAGACCGCGACGTTGGTGTTCAGGATCGTCAGCGGGGCCGAGATCACGCCGAGACCCAGCAGAACCTGGTTGAGATAGCCCTCGGTCGACAGGATCCCCATCCACGAATAGACCCGGATGAGAAACGATGTCCAGAACGGCAGGATGACCAGCATCATCAGCGTCGGCCGCCAGTGATCCGGTGCGCTCGCCATGCCGTAGGCGATCGGGTATCCGACCAGCAACGTCAGCACCGTCGCGATAACGGCGATCTGCACGGATGACAGGTAGGCCTTCCAGTACAGATCGTCGGTTGTCAGGAAGATGAAATTCTCGAAATCCAGGCGCGTGACGAAGTCCCTGATCCCCTGCCACCCGTTCGAGAAGTCAAGCGTCGGCGTATAGGGCGGAATGGCCAGCGCGATATCCGACAACGAGATCTTGAACACGATGAGAAAGGGCACCAGGAACAGCGCCAGCAGCCACAGATAGGGCACGAGGATGAGAAGCGCGCGCCTCATTCGGTCAGGACCACGCCTGCGGTCTCGCGAAAGCTGATCCAGACCGTGTCTTCCCAGGTTATGTCGCGCTGCGCGACGCGGCGGGTATTGGCAGCCTGCACCTTGACCATGAGGCCCCCGGCCAGTTCCACGTGATACGTGGACAGGTTGCCAAGATAGGCGATGTCGATCACCTTGCCCTGAAACGCGTTGGCCGCGTCGGGCTGCGTCTTGGAAATCCCCAGTTTCTCGGGGCGCAGGGCAAGGGTGACGCGCTGGCCCTCAAGCGACGGGGCGCCGTTGCTGACAACGAGCGGCGGCTGACCCTCGGACCAGTCGATACTGATGCCGCCGTCCGCTGTCGGCGTCCGCTGTTCGGCGGGTGCTTCGGTGACAGTCGCAGGTGCGGGCAGTTGTCTTGGTGCCTCGGTGCGCGGCCCGATAAAGTATTTCAACAGCCGGTCGTGCAGCCATTTGCCCCTGTCGTTGGGGTGCGCCACACGATCTTGCCTTTCGGACGTGTCGGACTGCCGACTTGGGGACGTGGCGCCCGCGGGGTTCGTTTCCGCGGCGGGGGCCGGTTCGCGCGCCGTTGCCGTCCCCTCGATCAGGTTCACCTCGCCGATGAAATCGGCCACATAGCGCGACGCGGGCATCTCGTAGATGGTTTGAGGCGTGTCGGCCTGTATGATGCGGCCGGTATCCATGACCGCCACGCGCGACGCCACGGTCATCGCCTCTTCCTGGTCGTGGGTGACGATCACGAAGGTCGTGCCGGTGGTCTCCTGGATATCCATCAGCTCGAACTGGGTGGCCTGCCGCAGCTTGGCGTCGAGCGCGCCCATGGGTTCGTCCAGCAACAGCAGTTTCGGCGCCTTCGCCAGCGAGCGGGCAAGCGCGACGCGCTGCCGTTGGCCGCCGGAAATCTGGTGCGGCTTGCGCTTTGCGAACTTCTCCAGCCGGGTCAGCTTGAGCATCTCGTCGACACGCGCCACGATGTCGGCCTTTGGCATGCCCGCGCGCTTCAGGCCAAAGGCGATGTTGTCCCAGACCGTCAGATGCGGAAACAGCGCATAGGACTGGAACATCATGTTGACCGCGCGCTTGTTGGGCGGGATGGGGGCGATATCCTGACCGTTCAGCAGGATCTTGCCCTCGGTCGGGGTCTCGAACCCCGCAAGCATCCGCATCATCGTCGTCTTGCCACAGCCCGACGGTCCGAGCAGCGCAAAGAATTCCTTTTCGTAGATGTCGAAGCTCTGGTCGTCGATCGCCACGAAATCACCGAAACGCTTGGTGACATTCCTGAACTGGATCAACGGCTTGGCGTTCGGATCGTTCCACGGCTCGAAAACGGTTTGTGACATGCCGCTCCCCGGCTTTGGTGAATACCCCCCGCGCAGGACCGCGGTCCCGACGCGGGGGATCAGGGCTTGGGATCAGGTGCCGGACTTGATCTTGGTCCAGAGCCGGGTCACGACGCGCTGCACCCGCGCCGGATAGGGCGTTGTCGTGAAGAAATTGTCGATCGTCTCTTGCGACGGGTAGATCGCGGGATCGTTGATCACGTCGTCGTTGAGGTATTTCTGCGATGCCTTGTTGCCGTTGGCGTAGTAGACATAGTTCGATGCGGCCGCCATGTTCTCGGCTTCCATGATGAAGTTCAGGAATTCGTGCGCGCCGTCGGGATTGGGCGCATCGACCGGAATCGCCATCTGGTCGAACCACATCTGCGCGCCTTCCTTCGGGGCGTTGTACACGATCTCGACACCGTTATCTGCCTCGACCGCGCGGTCGCGGGCCTGAAGGATGTCCCCCGACCAGCCGACGGCCACGCAGATATTCCCGTTGGCAAGCGCGTTGATGTATTCCGAGCTGTGGAATTTCTGGATGTGCGGCCGCACGGCCGTCAGCACCGCCTCGGATTTCTCGATCACCTCGGGGTCATGGCTGTCGGGATCTTCGCCGATATAGTTGAGCGCCATCGGGATCATCTCGGCCGGGGCATCGAGGAAATGCACGCCGCACTCGGCCAGCTTTTCCATGTTCTCGGGGTTCAGAACCAGTTCGATGCTGTCAAGCGGCGCATCCTCGCCGAGGATCTCCTTGACCTTGTCGACATTCGCGCCGATCCCGGTGGTGCCCCACATGTAGTTGATCGAGTACTGATTGCCGGGGTCGTACTTCGCCGTCCGCTCCTGGATCACGTCCCACATGTTGTCGAGATTGGGCAATTTGGACTTGTCGAGCTTCTGAAACGCCCCGGCGCTGATCTGGCGTTGCAGGAAGGTGCCGGTCGGCACGACGACATCATAGCCCGATCCCCCGGACAGCATCTTGGTTTCCAGCAGTTCGTTGCTGTCGAAAACGTCATAGATCAGGTCGAGGCCGGTCTGCTCCTCGAACTTCGCGATCAGGTCCTCGTCGATGTAGTCGGACCAGTTGTAGACCCGAACCTCTTGTGCGGTGGCGGAAAAGGCCCCCAAGGCAAGGGTCGCGGTCGCGGTCAGCATCGTGTAGCGCATCATGATCTCCCGTTGGTTCGTCGTTTCTTGCGGTTTTCCGATGTGATCAAAAAATCCGGTGCATAGCAACATGGCAATGATTTCACGCAGCCGTTAAACTCACAAGCACAGAGATGGAAAACCGTGATCGAGGTGCGCCGCGCATGGCCAGGACCGCCCGGAATTTGACCAGTCGTGACCTCATGGTCATGAACCTTCCCGCGCATGAACTGATCTATCGCCAGTTGCGCGCGCTCGTGCTGTTCGGTGATCTCGCCCCCGGACAGGCGGTGACGATCCAGGGGCTGAGCGACCGTCTGTCGGCGGGGATCACGCCGGTGCGCGAGGCGATCCGCCGCCTGATCGCCGAGGGCGCGCTCGAATTCCAGGGCAACAGGCGGGTCAGCGTGCCCCTTCTCACGGTCGATCATATCGACGAATTGATTACGGCGCGTCAATGGCTTGATCCGTGTCTTACCACGCGCGCGACACGGCGGGCCACCGAAGGGGATCTCGCACATCTCAAGGCGATCGACGACGACCTTGACGTCGCCATCGCACAGGGTGACCTGCGGGCTTATTTGGAAAAGAACTATCTCTTTCACACCCAGCTCTACGCGCTGGCCGATTCCCCGATACTGGCGGACCTCGCGGACGGGTTATGGCTGCGGTTCGGGCCGTCCTTGCGCGTTGTGTGCGGCTGCGTCGGAACACGCAATCTGCCCGACAAGCACAAGGACATGCTGAACGCGATGCACGCGGGGGACGCCGAGACCGCGGCGCGTGCGATCCGCGAGGATGTCACCCAAGGGATGGAACAGATGCGCCGATCCCTTGCGCCAAACGGTGATTCGATTGACAGCGTATAATTTGATCATATTGTGAGGCGCAGAATTTCCTGCCCCACGGGGCCATTCATCCGTGAAAGGTACAGCAATGACGATGATCACGAACCACATGCCGACAGCAGAGCTTCAGGCGCTCGATGCGGCGCATCACATGCACCCGTTCACCCATGGCGACGCGCTCGGGGCGAAGGGCGCGCGGATCATCACCCGCGCGAAAGGCGTCACGCTGACCGACAGCGACGGCAACGACATGCTCGATGCCATGGGCGGGCTATGGTGCGTCAATATCGGCTACGGGCGCGACGAACTGGCCGACGCCGCGGCCCGGCAGATGCGCGAACTGCCCTATTACAACACGTTTTTCCAGACCAGCCACGTACCCGTCATTGCGCTTGCCTCGAAACTGGCCGAATTGGCGCCGGGGGACCTGAACCATGTCTTCTTTGCCGGATCGGGGTCCGAGGCGAACGACACCAATATCCGCATGGTGCGCACCTACTGGGCGCAGATGGGCGAGCCGGAACGCACCGTCATCATCAGCCGCAAGAACGCCTATCACGGGTCCAGTGTCGGCAGTGGCAGCCTGGGTGGCATGACCGGCATGCACGCGCAGGGCGGCATGCCCATTCCCGATATCCATCATATCGACCAGCCTCATTGGTATGCAGAGGGCGGCGATACCGACCCCGAGACCTTCGGCATCGAGCGTGCGCGACAGCTTGAGGCCAAGATCGAGGAACTGGGCGCGCACCGCATCGCCGCCTTCATCGCCGAACCTGTGCAGGGTGCGGGTGGCGTCATCGTGCCGCCCGACAGCTACTGGCCGGAAATCCAGCGGATCTGCGACAAGTATGGCATCCTGTTGATTGCCGACGAGGTGATCTGCGGGTTTGGCCGCACCGGCAACTGGTTCGGCAGCCAGACCTACGGGATCCGTCCCGACATCATGACGATCGCCAAGGGGCTAAGCTCCGGCTATGCGCCGATCGGCGGCTCGATCGTGTCCGACAAGGTGGCACAGGTGATGAATGCCTGCGAATTCAACCACGGCTATACCTATTCGGGTCATCCCGTATCCTGCGCCGTGGCGCTGGAAAACCTTCGTATCCTCGAGGAAGAGCAGATCGTCACGCGCGTGGCCGAGGAGACAGGCCCGTATCTCAAGGAGAAATGGCAAAGCCTTGCCGCGCACCCGCTTGTCGGTGATGTGCAGATCATTGGCATGATGGGCGCGCTTGCGCTGTCACCCCACAAGGAGAGCCGGGCGAAATTCGCGTCTAGCCCCGGTACGGTCGGCTATATCTGCCGCGAGCGCTGTTTCGCGAACAATCTCGTGATGCGCCATGTGGGGGACCGCATGATCATCTCGCCGCCGCTGGTGATCACGAAAGACGAGATCGACACGCTGGTCGAGCGGGCGTGGATGTCGCTCGATCAGGCGGCCGAGCAGATCCGCGCCGAGGGTCTGATGCAGGCCGCGGCGTGAGAGCGTCGTGAGGGGCCAGCCCCTCACACGCCCCGGGGTATTTCACCAAGAAGAAACAACGCCTTCGGTTTCTTCTTGGCAAAAATACCCCCGCCGGAGGCTCCCGCAGGCTCCGCCCGGCGCGCGGGTTCAGTCCTTCACGAACATCTTGCGGGGACGGTTGCAGAAGGTCTCGGCAGGGCCCGCTTCCTTGATCAGGATCGATTCGGTTATTTCAAGGCCCCAGTCCGACATCCACAGCCCCGGCATGAAGTGGAACGTCATCCCCGGTTCCAGCACGGTTTCGTCCTCGGCGCGCAGGCTGATCGTCCGCTCGCCCCAGTCCGGCGGATAGCTGAGACCGATGGGGTAGCCGCAGCGCGCGCCGCGTTCGATCCCGGCACGTTCCAGCGGTGCGGCCAGCGCGTTGGCCACGTCGCAGGCGCGATTGCCGGCGCACGCGGCCTCCAGCCCGGCCTCCAGCCCCTCGACAAGTGCGGTCTCGGCATCGAGCAGGAATTGCGGCGGCTTGCCCAGAAACAGCGTGCGGCAGAACGGTGCGTGATAGCGCCGGTAACAGCCCGAGATCTCGAAGAACGTCGCCTCGCCGGTGGTGAACTCGCGCCCGTTCCATGTCAGGTGCGGGGCCGCGGCATCCGAGCCCGACGGCAGAAGCGGCACGATTGCCGGATAATCCCCCCAGGCGCCCTCGACGCCGCGAATCGCATCGCGGAAAATCTCGGCGACGATCTCGTTCTTCGGGATTCCGGGCTCGACCCGTTCCATCAGCCCGTCGCTGATCTTTTCCGAGATCGCCGCGGCCTTGCGGATGAAGGCGAGCTCTTCATCGGATTTCACCGCGCGCTGCCAGTTCACCAGTGCTGTCACGTCGATGAATGTCGCCTCGGGCAGTTCGGTGCGCAGCACGTCCATCGCCCTGGCCGAGAAGTAGTAGTTGTCCATCTCGACGCCGATGCGCTTGTCGGCCAGTCCCATCCCGGTGAGACGCGCGGCGAGATCCTGCATCGGGTGACGCTCGGTGGATTGCACGTAGTTGTCGGGATAGCCGATGACCCGGTCGTCGGTCATCCAGACGGTGCGGACGCCGCCATTCGCATCCTGGTTGCGGCCCCACCAGATCGGATCGGCCTCGGGAAAGACCAGAACGCCCTGATGAACGTAAAACGACCAGCCGTCATACCCCGTCAACCAGTGCTGGTTCGACGGGTCCGTCACGAAGATTGCATCGAGGTCGCGCTCGGCCATGGCGGCGCGGGTCTTGGCGAGGCGGCGCTGATATTCATGGTCGGAGAAGGGAAGGTCTTTTTCGATCATTGCGGTATCCGTCGGTTGGTTGGGCCCCGAAGCAGGCCTGCGGTGCAGCCTGCCTCAATAAATGCGCCGCGTCACGTCGTTTTCTGGCCGGGCGAAGCCACGGAGTTGACGCCCGGTCGGTCACGGCGCAAATATGCGCGCATGTTTCAGGAGGAGACAGCGATGCAGCCCGTTCTGGCCGATGTTCATGCCGCGGCAAAGGTGATTGCCGGCGTGGCCGATCACACGCCGCTCATCCCGTCTCTTCACATGCAAGAGGTCTGCGGACATGACTTCCTGCTGAAGCTGGAAAACATGCAACCCATCGGCGCGTTCAAGCTGCGCGGTGCGCTCAACGCCGTGGCCGAAATTCGCGAGGCTGCGGGGGTCACGTGCTGTTCGACCGGCAATCACGGGCGCGGCGTGGCCTATGCGGCACGGGCGCGGGGACTGCGGGCGGTTGTCTGCATGTCGGAACTTGTGCCACGGGCCAAGGTCGACGGCATTCGCGCCCTCGGGGCAGAGGCGCGCATCATCGGCCGCAGTCAGGACGACGCGCAGGCCGAGGCCGCGCGGCTGGTTGCCGAGGACGGCTTGACCGAGATTTCGCCCTTCGACGACCCGGCCGTGATCGCGGGGCAGGGCACCATCGGGCTCGAGATCATGGCGGCACGCCCGGATATCGACACGCTGCTTGTCCCGCTCTCGGGCGGCGGCCTTGCGGCTGGCGTGGCTATGGCCGCCAAGGCCATCAAACCATCGGTGCGCGTCGTCGGCATCAGCATGGATCGCGGCGCCGCGATGTATGAAAGCCTGCGCGCCGGCCGTCCGGTCGAGGTCGAGGAGGTGGCGAGCCTTGCCGACAGCCTTGGTGGCGGGATCGGCATGGAAAACCGGCTGACACTCGCGATGTGCCGCGACCTGCTGGACGAGGTGGTGCTTGTGTCCGAGGACGAGATCTATCACGCGATGCAGGTGCTGTATCACGAGGACCGGATCATCGCCGAAGGCGCCTGCGTCGTGGGGCTTGCGGCGGTGCTGACCGGCAAGGTGACGCTGACGGGTCCCACCGCCACGATCATCACCGGGCGCAATCTCGACATGGGGATGTTCACCCGCATCGTGACCGGGCAGGACGTGCAACTAGGCGACACAGTGATCAAGGGACGGGCCTATGGCGCATGATATCCGCATCGTGACAGAGGCCGACCTGCGCGCGGCGGTGGATCTCGACCTAGAGACCGTACAGGTGATCGAGGACGCCTTCGGCGCGCTGTCGGATGGCGGCGTCGTGATGCCCCCCGTCATGTCGATGGAACTGGCCGCGGCGCATGGCGAGGTGGATGTAAAGACCGCCTATGTGCCGGGCTTCGCGGGCTTCGCCATCAAGGTCAGTCCCGGTTTTTTCGATAATCCCAAACTTGGCCTGCCCAGCCTCAACGGGTTGATGATCCTGTTTTCGGCCAAGACCGGTCTGGTCGAGGCGGTGTTTCTTGACAATGGGTACCTGACGGATCTGCGCACCGCCGCCGCCGGCGCGGTGGCCGCAAGGCACCTGGCCCCCGAAGATGTACGCACCGCAGGGGTCATCGGCACCGGTGTGCAGGCGCGGCTGCAGGCGCGCGCGGCGCATCTGGTGCGCCCCTATCAGCGGTTGCTTGTCTGGGGGCGCGATCCGGAAAAGGCCGGCGCGTGCGCCGCTGATCTGGCTTGCGATCTTGGCTGCGAGGTGCAGGTGGCCGCAACTGCCGCCGATCTGGTACGCGACAGCCAGTTGGTGATCACCACGACGCCCGCGCGGCAGCCGGTGATCGAGGCCGCGTGGCTGCATCCCGGATTGCACATCACCGCCATGGGATCGGATCAGGACGGCAAGAACGAGATCGCCCCCGAGGCGCTGAGGCGCGCGGACCTTTACGTGGCCGATCGCGCCACACAGGCCGAGACCTTGGGCGAGTTGCGCGCCGCCATCGCTGCGGGGATATGGGACCGGGGCACGCCGCCGGAACTGGGCGATGTCATCCGGGGCCGCGCGACGGGACGGCAGACGCAAGAGCAGATCACCATCTGTGACCTGACCGGCACCGGCGTGCAGGACACGGCGATCGCCAGCCACGTGATGCGGCGGCTGGCCGGGCGGGGTGTGGGTACGGTGATCCGCGCATGAAGCTCGATGCGCGCGACCTCGACATCCTGCGAGTGCTGGCCGACGAGGGACGCATCAGCAAGGCGGACCTTGCTGCGCGCGTGGGACTGTCGGCAAGCCCCTGCTGGGAGCGGCTGCGCCGCCTTGAAGAGGCTGGGCTGATCGAGGGCTACAACGCGCGGATCGCGCTGAAAAAGCTGGGGTCCTTCGTCACGGTGTTCGTGGCGGTGGAGCTGGCCGATCACACGCCCGCAAAGTTCCATGCCTTCGAGGACAGCATGCAGCGCTACCCCGAGGTGACGGCGTGCTGGGCGCTGGGCGGCGGCTTTGATTACCTGATGCAGATCGTCACGCGCGACATCGACGCCTATCAACGGCTGATCGACCAGATGCTCGAGGCGCGGATCGGGCTGGCGCGATATTTCACCTATATCGTGACCAAGCCGGTAAAATCCCCGCGCCTGCCGCCGCTCGAGATGTTTTTCGGGTGAATCGTCTGCAGCGCAAAGAACATTCAGGCGAATAATCTGCAAGACGCGCCAAGGTCAGATCCTAACTCTGCGCATACGGGATATCTTTCTGGTGAAAGGAGGGTCATATGGCCGACTCAGCGATCTGGACCCGGAACGGGATTACCGACACACGTCTTGTGCGCAGCTTTGCCTATGTGAACGGCAAATGGGTGGCAGGCGACGACAATGCGACCATCACCGTCAAGGATCCGGGCAGCGGGGACAGCCTCGGGACAGTGGCAAGCCTCAGCGCGGATCAGTCGCGCGCTGCAGTGGATGCCGCGCAAGCCGCGTTCGACGATTGGGCGATGACCCTGCCGCAGGACCGCTCTGCCATCCTGCGGCGATGGTTCGATCTGATGATCGCCCACAAGGAGGATCTGGCGCGGATCATGGTGCTGGAGCAGGGCAAGCCCCTGAGCGAGGCACGCGGCGAGATCGACTACGCGGCAAGTTTCGTGGAATACTATGCCGAGGAATCCAAGCGTCCCAATATCGAAGGCGTGACCAGCCATCTGCCCGATGCCGAGGTCGAACTGTGGCTGGAACCCGTCGGCGTCGCGGCGATGATCACGCCGTGGAACTTCCCCGCGGCGATGCTGACGCGCAAGGCGGCGGCGGCGATGGCGGCGGGCTGTACCGTGGTGGCGCACCCGTCGGGCGAGACGCCCTATTCGGCGCTGGCATTGGCTGAACTGGCCGAGCGCGCGGGCGTGCCGGCAGGCGTGTTCAACGTCGTGACCGGACGCGCGGCGACGGTGGTCGAACCGTGGACCGAAGATGCCCGCGTGCGCGCGCTCAGCTTCACGGGTTCCACCAATATCGGGCAGCTGCTTTACCGCCAATGTGCCGGAACCGTGAAGAAACTGGTCATGGAACTGGGTGGGCATGCCCCGGTGATCGTGTTCAGGAATGCCGATCTGGAAACTGCCGTCGAGGAATCGATCAAGGCGAAATTCGCCACCTCGGGTCAGGACTGTCTGGGGGCGAACCGCATCTATGTCGAACGCGCGGTCTATGACGAATTCTGCCGCAGGTTCGTGGACGAGACGCGCAAGCTGACACTTGGGCGCGGCATGGATGACCCGGAAATCGGGCCGCTGATGAACGAAAAGGCGGTGCAGAAGCAGGAAGAACACGTCGCTGACGCGCTTGCGCATGGCGCGACGCTGGCCTGTGGCGGGGCGCGCGACGATCTCGGGCCGCTGTTCTACCAGCCCACGGTGCTGACGGATGTTCCCGACGCGGCCGCGATCATGAGCGATGAAACCTTTGGCCCCGTGGCCGCGATCACGCCGTTCGATACCGAGGACGAGGTGGTGCGCCGCGCCAACGCGACCGAGTTCGGCCTCATCGCCTACCTGCACAGCCACGACCCGCGTCGCATCTACCGGATGACCCGCGCGCTGCAATTCGGCATGGTGGCGGTCAACCGCACCAAGGTCACCGGCGCGCCCATTCCCTTCGGCGGCGTCAAGCAATCGGGCCTGGGACGAGAAGGCGCAAGACGCGGTATGGAAGAGTTCATGGAGATCAAGTATGTCTGCCGCGATTGGGCGTGATCCCCGCGGGGGATGAGTATTTTTTGAAAGATGAAGCCGGGGTGTGTCCCCGATGAAAGGAAACACAATGCTGCGCAACGACCAACTCGATCAGTGGGACCGCGAGAACTTCTTCCACCCCTCGACGCATCTGGCGCAATTCGCACGGGGCGAGGCGCCGAACCGGATCATAACCGGGGGCACGAATTGCCATATCGAGGATCGTGACGGCAACCGTCTTCTGGATGCGTTCGCGGGGCTTTACTGCGTCAACGTGGGTTACGGGCGTCAGGACATCGCCGAGGCGATCGCGACACAGGCCAAGGAGCTGGCCTATTACCATGCCTATGTCGGGCACGGCACCGAGGCGGCGATCACCTTGTCGAAGATGGTCCTCGACCGGGCGCCCGCTCACATGAGCAAGGTCTATTTCGGCATGTCGGGGTCGGATGCCAACGAGACCAACATCAAGCTGGTCTGGTATTACAACAACATCCTGGGCCGGCCCGAGAAGAAGAAGATCATCAGCCGGTGGCGCGGTTATCACGGCTCGGGCCTGATGACCGGTTCGCTGACGGGGCTGCATCTGTTCCACCAGAAATTCGATTTGCCGCTGTCACAGGTTCTGCATACCGAGGCGCCCTATTACTATCGCCGCGACAATCTTGATCAGTCCGAAGAGCAGTTCGTCGCGCATTGCGCCGCAGAGCTCGAGGCGATGATCGAGCGCGAGGGGCCGGACACCATCGCGGCCTTCATCGGCGAGCCGATGCTGGGCACCGGAGGGATCGTTCCGCCCCCCAAAGGCTATTGGGAGGCGATCCAGCCGATCCTCGAAAAGCACGACATCCTGCTGATCGCCGACGAGGTCGTGACCGGTTTCGGTCGTCTGGGCACCATGTTCGGGTCCGAGCATTACGGGCTGAAGCCCGACCTCATCACCATCGCCAAGGGGCTGACCAGCGCCTACGCGCCGCTTTCGGGCAGCATCGTCAGCGAGAAGATGTGGAAGGTCCTCGAGCAGGGCACCGACGAGAATGGCCCCATCGGCCATGGCTGGACCTATTCGGCGCATCCGATCGGCGCCGCGGCGGGTGTCGCCAACCTCAAGCTGATCGACGAGCTGGACCTGATTGCAAACAACCGCGACGTCGGGGCGTATCTCAACAAGACGATGTCCGAGGCGCTTGCCGATCTTCCGCATGTCGGCGAGGTGCGCGGCGAGGGCATGATCTGCGCGGTCGAGCTTGTGCAGGACAAGGACAGCCGGACCTTCTTTGACGCGTCCGAAAAGGTCGGGGCGCGGATCTCGGGGGCGTTGGCCGCCGATCACGTCATCGCACGCGCCATGCCGCAGGGCGATATCCTGGGCTTTGCCCCGCCGTTCTGCCTGACCAAGGCTGAGGCTGACGAGGTGGTCCAGAAGACCGCGAAGGCCGTTACATCCGTACTTGGCTGAACCGTTTGAATGGTTGACGGGCCGCGGGACACCTGTCCTGCGGCCCGTCGTCGTTTTGCCAGGGTGAAAAGCCTCGATCGGTTTCGGTGATCTTGTAGGCGATCTGACCTGGCCCGGCGGGAATGTTCAAAAAACTGTGCTCGTTCACTTGCATCAGCGAAACTTTGCCGTTTAACTCCCTTCTGAACGTGAGCAAATCACGAAACAGAACCACAGGGAGTCTGCCTTGGCAGAGATTGGACACAACGACGCGTTCGTTGCCTTCGAACGTGTGCAGAAAAGTTACGACGGAGAGACGCTGGTCGTAAAGGACCTCAACCTTTCCATGCCCAAGGGCGAATTCCTGACATTGCTGGGGCCGTCGGGATCGGGCAAGACGACCTGCCTGATGATGCTTGCGGGGTTCGAGACGGCAACCCACGGCGAGATCAAGCTTGACGGGGTTGGCATCAACAACATTCCGCCGCACAAGCGCGGCATCGGCATGGTGTTCCAGAACTACGCGCTGTTCCCGCACATGACGATCGCGGAAAATCTCAGCTTTCCGCTGGAAGTGCGCAAGATCGGCAAGTCGGATCGCGAGGCCAAGGTCAGGCGCGCACTGGACATGGTCGAAATGGGCGATTTCGGCGGACGCCGCCCCGCACAGTTGTCCGGGGGGCAGCAGCAGCGGGTCGCCCTGGCGCGCGCCCTTGTGTTCGAGCCCGAGCTTGTCCTGATGGACGAGCCGCTCGGCGCGCTCGACAAGCAGTTGCGCGAGAAGATGCAGTTCGAGATCACCCATCTCGCGCATGAGCTGGGGATCACGACCGTCTATGTGACACATGATCAGACCGAGGCGCTGACGATGTCGGATCGTGTCGCGGTCTTCGACGATGGCAAGATCCAGCAGGTCGCGGCGCCCGATGTGCTGTACGAGACACCGCAGAACAGTTTCGTTGCGCAATTCATCGGCGAAAACAACACGATGGAGGGCACGGTCAAGGAAATCAGCGGCGGTGTCGCGCTGGTTCAGCTCGACAATGGCGAGTTGATTGATGCAAAGCCCGTGAATGTCGAGAAGGCCGGCGATCGCACGCTGATCTCCATTCGCCCGGAGCGTGTCGAGTTCAATCGGGAACGTCTGAGCCCCGATGCGCATACGCTGAAGGCCGAGGTGCTGGAGTTCATCTACATGGGGGACATTTTCCGCACGCGGCTACGTGTCGCGGGCAGTGACGAATTCATCATCAAGACCCGAAACGCCCCCGACCAGCGCCGTCTGAAACCCGGAGAACAGATCGAGATCGGTTGGCTGCCGGACGATTGCCGCGCGCTGGACGCGCGATAGACGATTGGCTCGCGCGTGGCTACCAAAGAGCGATGCGCGTCAAGCAAGGTCGTTGCCGTCCCACCCGTGACGCATGGCCAAATCACTCACAAACGGGAAATAACTGGGAGTAAATCCATGAAACTTCACAAAACCCTGCTTGCGACGACGGCGCTGACAGTGGCGGCCGGTGCACCGGCGATCTCGCAAGAGATGGCCGATAGCATGACGCTAGTGTCCTGGGGCGGCGCGTATCAGGAAAGCCAGCAAAAGGCCTATGTGGAACCTTATCTGGAAATGAACCCGGACGTGAGCGCCACGTGGGACGAAAGCTCGGCCGAGGCCGTCGCCAAGCTGCGCGCCATGGACGAGGCCGGCAACGTGACCTGGGATCTTGTCGATGTGGTGGCGTCGGATGCCATGCGTCTGTGCGATGAAGGCCTCGCAATGGAGATCGACCACGACGATATCCTCGCCGACGCGCCCGACGGCACCGAGGCCAGCGACGATTTCGGTGATCTGATCGTCAGTGACTGCTTCATCCCGCAGATCGTCTACTCGACCACGTTCGGGTACCGCACCGACATGGTGCCCGAGGGCACCGAGCCGCCGAGCGAGATCTGCGATGTGTTCGACCTGGAAACCTATCCTGGCAAACGCGCGCTGGAACAGCGCCCGATCAACAACATTGAATGGGCGCTGTACTGCGACGGTGTCGCCAAGGACGACCTTTATGACGTGATGAGCACCGATGAGGGCGTGGATCGCGCGCTTGCCAAGCTTGACACGATCAAGGACCAGGTCGTCTGGTGGACGGCCGGCGCGGAAACCCCGCAGCTTCTGGCCGATGGCGAGGTCTTCATGGGCTCGACCTTCAACGGGCGTCTGTTCTCGGCGATCGCCGAGCAGGACCAGCCGATCGGCATGATGTGGGACATGCAGGCCTTCGACATCGATGGCTGGATCATCCCGGCGGATCTGCCCGAAGACCGTCTGGCGCGGGTAATGGACTTCCTCGTCTTCGCGACCGACACGCAGCGTCTGGCAGATCAGGCCGCCTACATCTCATATGGGCCGGCGCGCGAATCCTCGGCGCCGCTGGTGGGCAAGCATGAAGAACTTGGCATCGAGATGGCGCCGCATATGCCGACCGACCCCGAGAACGCGTCCAACACGCTGATCTACGATTATGAGTGGTGGGCCGACAACCGCGACGACCTGGATGCGAAATTCCAGTCCTGGCTGGCGCAATAAGCACGGCTAGCAAGATTGAAAGGGGCCCGCGCGGCCCCTTTCGCACCTGAACGGGCGCTAGACCCGGTAGATGGAACATAAACGTCCGACAGGAATGACATGAGCGATACAACCGATACCGGCCCGGTTCTGGCCGCCGATGGCACGCCGCTGAAGCGCAGCCTGCGTCGCGCGCTTCGGGCGCAGAAATTGCGGGCTCTTGCCCTGATTGCGCCCTTGTTGATCTTCGTGATGGTGGCGTTCATCGCGCCGATCGCGGACATGCTCTTTCGGTCGGTCGAGAACCAGATCGTCGGCAACACGATCCCCATGACGGTCGAGGAACTGCGAGAATGGGACGGCGAGGATCTTCCCGACGAGGACGTGTTCCGCGCCCTGTTCTTCGATGTCTTTTTCGCGGCCGAGGCCAAAAAGCACACACGGCTGGGAAGTCGGCTCAATTACGAGGAAAGCGGCATGTCGTCGCTGTTCCGCAAGAGCGGGCGCGGTGTGGACGACTTCGGCGAGGTCTACCTGGACGCGCTGGAAGAGATCGACCCAGCCTTCGACGAGGCGCAGCCGTGGTATGACATGATGTCCGGCCGCGCGGGGGGCGAGACGGCCACGCGCCTGATGTCCAATCAGATCGCGCGTCTCGAACAGCTCGAATCGTCCACCTACGTCGGTGATCCCGGATTCGCCCCCGGTGCCGAGATCGCCCGCATCCTGCCCAATACGGCGCGCGAATACGCCGCCTTCGCCGCCTTCACCCATTTCGAGGACGAGGATGTCGTTGCCGAGGAAGAGCCGTGGGAATCGGTCCATGCCGCGCTTGCGCTCGACCTCGAGAACCCCGAGACCCGTGCGGCGATCGCCGACTATGACGGCCCCGGCGCCGATCTTCTGCGCAAGGCGGCCGCGGCGGATCTGCCGCCGTTGGACATGAAATCGGCTTTCATCGAGGACAATGAGGACTGGGCACGTGTCAAGTACTGGGAGGTGATCAAGATGTATTCACCCCCCTATACCACGGGCTATTTCCTGAACGCCGTGGACATGGAAAAGACGACCGAAGGCATCGCGCTGCGCGACGAGGACGAGCGGATCTATGGCCTTCTGTTCAAGCGCACGATGTTCATGTCGCTGGTCATCACATTCAGCTGCATCGCGCTTGGCTACCCGATTGCCTGGCTGCTGTCGAACCTGCCGGCGCGCAAGGCCAACCTTTTGATGATCCTTGTCCTTCTGCCGTTCTGGACGTCCCTGTTGGTGCGGACCTCGGCGTGGAAGGTCATGTTGCAACAGCAGGGCGTGATCAACGACACGCTGGTCTGGCTGGGCCTTGTCGCCGACGAGGGGCGGCTGGTGATGATCAACAACCAGTTCGGCACCATCGTGGCGATGACGCATATCCTGCTACCTTTCATGATCCTGCCGATGTATTCGGTGATGCAGACCATTCCACCCTCCTATCTGCGCGCCGCAAAAAGCCTTGGGGCGACGCCGTTCACCGCGTTCTGGCGGGTCTATTTCCCGCAATCGGTGCCCGGGATCGGCGCGGGGTCGATCCTCGTCTTCATCCTGTCGATCGGCTACTACATCACGCCCGAGATCGTCGGTGGCACCACCGGCACGTTCATTTCGAACCGGATCGCCTATCACATCTCGACATCTCTGAACTGGGGTCTCGCGGCGGCGCTCGGGTCGATCCTGCTGGCGGTCGTGCTGATCCTCTATTGGGCCTATGACAAGATCGTCGGCATCGACAACGTAAAGCTTGGGGGCTGAGCCATGAGCGGATTGACACTGACACCCGTCGAGAAGAAGCCGTTATCCTTCGTCCTGCCGGTGATCGGCGCGGCCGGGGCCTTTGCCGGGCTGTTCGTGGGCACGGCGCACGGCTCGGGCCTGATCGGGGTCGTGCTGGGGGCTGCCATCCTCATGGGACTTGGCTTTGTCGCCATTGAGGTGCTTGGAAAGGACCTCGAAAAGCCCGTCCGCTGGGGGATCATCGCGCTGTTCACCGTGTCAGGTGTGGCCCTTGCGGGGGTGCCCGGCGTCGTGCTTGGCGTCCTGTTCGGCTGGTTCTTCTCGTGGTTCATCTACTGGATCGGCGAGGGGCGTTATCGCGCCAAACTGCAGCCCTATTTCACTTCGGGCGAGGTGTTATGGCACTATGCGTTCAACGTGCTGTGCGGGGCGATTTTCGTGTTTCTCATCACGCCGATCCTTGTCGTGATCCCGCTGTCGTTCAACGCCGAGAACTTCTTCACCTTCACGCCGGAAATGCTGCGGTTCGATCCTGCGGGCTACAGCCTCAAGCATTACGAGGATTTCTTCACCTCCAGCGGCTGGCAACAGGCGCTGCGCAATTCGCTGGCCATCGCGCCGGTGGCGACCTTTCTCGCGGTCAGCTTCGGCACGTTGGCGGCAATTGGCCTCTCGTCAGAGCATGTCCCGTGCCGCCGCGCGATCATGGCGATCCTGATCTCGCCGATGATCGTGCCGCTGATCATCTCGGCGGCGGGGATGTATTTCTTCTACAGCCGGATCGGCTTGCAGGGCACGTATTTCGGCGTGGTGCTTGCGCATGCCGCCCTCGGCATCCCGTTCGTGATCATCACCGTGACGGCCACGCTGGTGGGCTTCGACAGGTCGCTGACACGGGCTGCGGCGAACATGGGGGCGGACCCGGTGACGACCTTCTTCCGGGTGCAGATGCCGCTGATCCTGCCGGGGGTCATCTCGGGCGGCCTGTTTGCCTTCATAACCTCCTTTGACGAGGTGGTCGTGGTGCTGTTCGTCGGGTCGGCCAATCAGCAAACCCTGCCATGGCGCATGTTCACCGGCCTGCGCGAGCAGATCAGCCCGACGATCCTGGCGGTGGCGACAATTCTCGTCACGATCTCGATCATCCTGCTGGCGACGCTGGAACTGTTGCGCCGACGGTCGGAACGTCTGCGGGGCATGTCGCCGGGCTGAACCCGTCGAGCCGGCTGTCAGGTCGTCAGGCGGCGTAACGGGCCAGAAACATCTCGACCGCGCCGGTGACGACGCGGTCGATGTCGGCCTGTGACGGTCTGTCCTGAAAACCGCAAAGCGCACGCAGGAAAAGATCGCCCTTGCACAGGTCACCGAACTGATCGGCGGCAAGCCCCATGTCGTCGATCTTCAGGATACCCGATGCCACGTAGGGGGCCAGAACCGTCCGCATGCGTTCGCGCAACAGGGCCGGACCCGACGCGTAGAAGCGTGTGCCCAGTTCCGGAAAACGATGCGATTCGGCCACGCAGATGCGATAGACCTGCAGGCCGAAATCCGACAGGAAAAATCGCACGATGCGGCTGGCGGCCTCGTGCAGGACCTGTTCGATCGGCGCGCTGGTGCCGATGACCTCGACGGCCTCCTCGGCCTGGCGGTTGCATTCGATCCGCGCCACTTCCGAGAACAGCAGGCGCTTGTCCGGAAAGTAACTGTAAAGCGTCGCCTTGGAGACCTGCGCCTCGCGGGCGATCTCGTCGACGCTGGCGCCTTCGAAACCGTCCCGCATGAAGACATGCCGCGCCCCCTGCAGGACCTGGTCGAACTTTCGCCCTTTCTTGATTTCCGCATCGGATGCCGACATGCGATCCCTTCCCATTCGTTCAAGCCTAGTCGGCCCGTATGACGCTCTGCAAGCCTGCGCCGGGCCGAATGCCGTCGGCGGGTGATGCAACGGGATCGCAGACCGCCCCGGTGTCGTGGCAGACCCCGGTTTCGGCGTTTCAGATACCCAGCCGGTCGCGCAGGGAAAACCACGTCATTGCAAGCACCAAAAGCGGTGTGCGCAGCGCGGGGCCGCCGGGAAAAGCGGGCGCGGGTACACGTGACAGCGTCTCGAACCCGTCGGCCTCGCCCCGCACCGCCTCGGCCATCAATTTTCCTGCATGGGTCGCCGTTCCCACGCCGTGGCCGGAATAGCCCGAGGCCGATACGACGTTGGGCGCAAGGCGCGCAAGATACGGCATCCGTTTCATGGTGATGGCCAGCGTTCCTCCCCATGCATGGTCGATCCGCGTCTCGGCAAGATGCGGAAAAATCTCCAGCATGGGCTTGCGCACGACCGCCGCGATATCGCGCGGGAACGTGTACCCGTAGCTTTCGCCACCGCCGAACAGCAGGCGCCCGTCATGGCTCAGACGGAAATAGTTGATCACGAACTTGCTGTCGGCGACGGCCACGTCACGGGTCAGCACGCGTGCGGCCTCCGCGCCCAGTGGCTCTGTCGCAGCGACGAAATTGTTGATCGGCATGACGCGCGCGGCCACGCGACTGTCTAGGTCCCCCATGTACCCGTTGCACGCCAGAATGACGTGATCGGCGCAGACGCTCCCGGCCTCTGTCGTGACGCGCGTTGGGGAACCGTGCGTCACGGAACGCACACGCGTGCGCTCGTGGATGCGCACGCCCGCGCGACGTGCCGCGCGCGCAAGCCCGAACGCATAGGCAAGCGGGTGCAGGTGTCCGGCGCCCATGTCCAGTGTCCCGCCCTTGTAGGCGGGCGACGGGCAAAGCGCCTGCATCGCCTCGCGATCCAGCGTCTCGATTTGCGTGTAGCCATAGCGCTCGGCCAGATGATCCGCATAGGCATGCTCCGACGCCGCCTCGCGTCGCGAGAAACACGCATGTGCCACACCCGGCTTCAGGTGACAGTCGATGTCATGCTTTGCGATCAGGGATTTGACGAGGTCTTTCGCGTCCTCGGCAAGATCCCACAGCTTGCCGGCATCCGCGTCCCCGACAAGCCGTTCCAGCGCGGTCTGTTCCATCCGCTGCCCGCTGCCCAACTGTCCGCCATTGCGCCCCGAGGCCCCGAAGCCCACGCGCTGTGCCTCCAGCAGCACCACGTCCAGCCCGGCCTCGGCCAGGTGCAGCGCGGCAGACAGGCCCGTGTACCCGGCCCCCACGACGCAGACATCTGCGCGCGTCTCGCCCTGAAGGGGCGCGAACCGGTCCAGCGGCGTTGCGGTCGCGGCATACCAACTGTCGGGATATTCGCCGGACCGGTCATTGGCATAGAGAAGGTTCATGGTTTCACCTTTCTGAAAATACTCGACTCCGACGGTCCCGCATCCTCAGACATTCATCAGCAGGTGCTCACGTTCCCACGGGCTGATGACCTGCAGGAACTCTTCGTATTCGCTGCGCTTCACGATGCTGTAGACCCGGCAGAATTCGGTACCGAGAATGTCATGCAGCGCTGTCGCATTCTCGAAAAGGTTAAGCGCATCACCCATCACGTTGGGGATGTCCGCATCCCCGGCATAGGCGTCGCCCTTGAACTGCTTGTCGGGCCACTCCTCGTTGATGATGCCCAGAAGCCCGCAGGCAAGGCTGGCCGCGATGCACAGATACGGGTTGCAATCCATGCCGGCCATCCGGTTCTCGACCCGGCGCGCGTCGGGGCCCGACAGCGGCACGCGGATGCCGGTGGTGCGATTGTCGCGGCCCCAGGCGAGGTTGATGGGGGCAGCGTGATCCTTGACGTAGCGGCGATAGGAATTGACGTACGGGGCAAGGATCGCGATCGCCGAGGGCAGGTGTTTCTGCAACCCGCCGATGAAGTGGAAGAACGCGTCGGTCTCGCCGCCTTGCGGTCCGGCAAACAGGTTGCGTCCGGTCTCGCTGTCCAGAAATGAATGGTGGATATGCATCGCGCTGCCCGGCTCGTCCGCGATCGGCTTGGCCATGAAGGTGGCAAAGCAGTCGTGACGCAGCGCGGCCTCGCGGATCAGTCGCTTGAAATAGAACACCTCGTCGGCCAGCTTGATCGGATCGCCGTGGCGCAGGTTGATCTCCAGCTGCCCGGCGCCGCCTTCCTGGGTGATGCCGTCGATCTCGAATCCCTGCGCCTCGGCGAAATCGTAGATGTCGTCGATCACGGGACCGAACTCGTCCACGGCGGTCATCGAATAGGCCTGGCGCGCGGCCGCCGGACGGCCCGAGCGCCCCATCATCGGCTTGATCTCGTGTGCCGGATCAAGATTTCGCGCGACGAGGAAAAATTCCATTTCCGGCGCGACGACCGGTTTCATGCCGCGTTTGTGATACATGTCGACCACCCGTCGCAACACGTTGCGGGGGCTGAACGGGATCGGGGCCCCGGTGCGGTCGAACGCGTCGTGAATGACCTGCAAGGTCCAGTCCCCGGTCCAGGGCGCTGCGGTGGCGGTGGACATGTCCGGGCGCAGGATCATGTCCTTTTCAATGAACCCGTCCGCGCCCGCGGCCTCGCCCCAGTCGCCGGTGATGGTCTGGTAGAAGATCGAGTCGGGCAAGTGAAAGTATTCCTGCCGCGCGAACTTGGAGGCCGGGACGGCCTTGCCGCGCGCGATGCCGGGAAGGTCGGCGATGATGCATTCGACCTCGTCCAGGCGGCGATTTTCCAGATAGGTCTGGGCCGCCAGCGGCAATGTCTTGGTGAACTCGCGCAGATTGCTCATGTCAGGCACCTTTCCTGAATATGTCCGCGATACGACCGGCCATGGCGCTGTCGTCGCGCGGGGTGTCCAGCCGGTTGCGGGCCTGATCGCGCAGCGGGTCCGGCACCACGCCGGGCGCGCGGTGCTCGATCAGCGCGTTCATCATCGCGGTGTCGAATTCGGGATGCGGCTGCACGGTGAAGACATTCCGACCATAACGCAGTGCCGCGATCTTGCACCCGTCGGCGTGGCCGATGATGTCCGCGCCCTCGGGCGCCTCGATCACTTGGTCCTGATGCCAGGCGTTGAGGGTGAAGGCGTCGCCGTCGATGTCGTATTCCGTGGCCCCCACACGCCAACCATCGGGGTGTTTGATCACCTTGCCGCCAAGGGCCTGGGCGATGATCTGATGCCCGAAACAGATCCCCACCATGGGACGGCCCGCGGCCTTGATGTCGCGGATCAGGGTCTCGAGCGGCGGAATCCATGGGTGATCCTCGTAGGCGCCGTGTTTTGATCCGGTTATCAGCCAGCCATCGGCTGCGTCCGGCCCGTCGGGGAACTCTCCGTCGACGACGGCGTAGGCGTCGAAGTCGAACCCGTACCCGTCGAGCATCCGCGCCATCATGGCGTCGTAATCGCCCAGATCTGGCCGGACGATGTCGGGGGCATGGCCGGTCATAAGGATGCCGATCTTCATGAGACACTCATCAGTTTATCAAGTTCTTTCAGTTCGTTGCGCGTCAAGGCTCAGACCGTTTCAAGGTATGTTTTCCAATGGTCCGATGCGGCGATCGCGCTCATGTGGGCGTGTTCCTGACGCTTGGTCATGACAAGGTTGCGGACAAGGTCCGACGGAAAGATCCTGCCGATCAGCGGATCGGTATCGAACAGGTCGATCGCGGCGCCCCAATCGCCGGCCAGTTGCGGCAGATCCGCCTCGTAGGCATTGCCGGTGATCGGTGCGGGAGGGGTCATCGCTTCCTCCACGCCGGTGATCGCCGCGCCAAGGATCGCCGCGAAGGTCAGGTACGGGTTGATATCGCCCCCCGCGACGCGGTGTTCGATGCGTCGGGCGGCATTGGGGCCGCCGGGAATGCGGATCGCCGTCGTGCGGTTCTCATAGCCCCAGCCGGCCCCCGTGGGGGCGTGCGCGCCGGGCACAAGTCGCGCGTAACTATTTGCGTGCGGGGCAAAAATCAGGGTCGAGGGCGGCATGGCGGCAAGGCATCCCGCAACCGCGCTGCGCAGGGTGTCGGTGCCGGTCTCGGTGCCGTCGTCGAACACGTTGCGCCCCGCCTTGTCCAGGACCGAGAAATGCATGTGCATGCCGTTGCCGGTATCCTCGGCAAACGGTTTGGCCATGAAGGTGGCGACATAGCCGTGCCGGCGGGCGAGTCCGGTGATCATCGTCTTGAACAGCCACGTATCGTCGGCGGCGCGCAGGGCGGACTGGTGGTGCAGCGTCAGTTCGAACTGACCGATCCCGGCCTCGCTGATCGCGGTCTCGACGGGGATGCCCATCTCTGCCCCGGCGGAATAAAGCGCCGACAGAAAGGCGTCGAAGGCATCCATCTGCCCCAATGACAGGATGCCGGGGGCCTTCATGCGGCGCCCGGACCTGGGGTCGCGTACTGTTTTCAAGGATTTTCCGGATGGATCGACCAGCGTGAATTCAAGCTCCGTGGCCGCGAACACCTCCCATCCGCGGGCCTCGTAGCGGTCGAGCACCGCCGAGAGCGCGTGGCGCGGGTCACCGGAAAAGGGCGCGCCGTCTTCTGTATGCATCACCATCGGGACCAGTGCCTGCGGCATGTCCAGCCATGGCAGCGGCACCGCGCCACGGTCGGACGGAAAAAGCCGCCCGTCGATGTCGCCGGTCTCGAACACCAGTGGCGAATTCTCGATATCCGCCCCGAAAATGTCGAGATTCAAAGAGCTTAGCGGCATGCGCAGCGCGCCGCCCTCGAGCTTGTCCGCTTGGCTTGCGGGCAGACGCTTACCGCGCATCCGCCCGTTGAGATCGCATGCGGCCACGCGGAAAGTCTGGAACTGTGTGAGGTCCATCGGGAATGTGTCCAACCGGGAATTTCCGGCAACCTATCGCGGCGGCGGGGGCTTTGCCAAGGCGATTTGATCAAAAAGCGCAGCAATGCAGCGCGGCAGAGGACCGGGCAGGCCATCGTCAGGTCAGGCGGGTCTGCCAGCGGTTTTCAAGCTTTTCGATGGCGGCGATGCGATCGGCCGTCTTGGGGTGGCTCAGAAGCCATGCGGGCATCGCGCCGCCCGCGCCCGATGTCAGCGCCTCAAGCTTGGTGAACAACGACTTTTGCGGTTCGGTGCCGATGCCCGACTTGGTCAGCAGGGCGGCGGCATAGGCGTCGGCCTCGTACTCGTCCCCGCGGGACAGACGGGCGGCCAGCAGGCTTGCAAGGGCATTGGCGATCCAGACGCCCACACCGGGCAGAAAGCGCGACAGGATCATGGCAAGCGCGGTGCGCAATGCGTTCTGGCCGGAAAAGTCGATCATCCGGCGCCGGGTATGTCCCAACGCCACGTGTCCCAATTCATGGGCGATGACCGACGCCATTTCGTCGGCCGTCACCTCGCCGGTCTGGAACTTGCGGTAGAAGCCGCGGGTGATGAAGATGCGTCCGTCCGGCGCGGCCAGACCGTTGACCGGATCGATCTCGTATATGAACACGCGCACTCGCGCGAGGTCCAGCGCGCGCGCCAGCCGGTCCGTCATGTGCTTGAGCATGGGATCGGCAAGCTCTGTCGATTGCGCATCCAGCGTGCGCTTCGTGCGCCAGACCGAAAAGCGATACATGCCGATCGCGTAAAGAATGGCGAGCAGGATGGGCGTGAGCTTTATCATGCAGGAGATATGGTGCGGCGGGCCAGATATGGCAAGGCGGGCAGGGCGGTGGCGTGACCCGGTCCGCACGGCGCTTGATGCATCGGTCACTGCCGCACGCGCCCGCGATCTGTTTACCGTTTGCAACATGTTGCCCGGATTGTGGATCATGTGCAACAAAAAGGGAGGATTTCGTGTCAGTCTGGCGTGACACGGACGTGCATGGACCTACCTGCGCCACCAGCCAGACAGAGAGGATGACAAATGACCAATCGCAGATATTCCAGCGGGACGCTCAGCCGCCGGGGCGTGTTGAAAAGCGCCGGGGCCACCGGGCTTGCCTTCGGGCTGATCGGCCTCGACCCGAGCCCGGCCCGGGCCGAGCCCAAGCGCGGCGGCACGTTCCGCGTCGGCGTGCATGACGGCAACACCACCGACAGCTGGGACCCGGCCACCACCGCCAGTATCCTGATGATCCACAGCAGCCATGTGTGCCGCGCCTACCTGACAGAGATCACCAAGGAGGACAGGCTTGGCCCCGATCTTGCCATCGACTGGCAGGCGACGCGCGACGACGCCAGCGAATGGCGGTTCGAGCTGACGCGCGACGCCACGTTCCATGACGGGCGTGCGGTGACGGCGCGCGACGTGGTGGCGTCGCTCAACTATCACCGTGGCGAGCAGAGCACCTCGGCGGTCGCCGAACTGCTGTCAGATATCACCGATATTCGCAGCGATGGCGATCACGCGGTGATCGTCACCTTGTCGGGCGGCAATGCGGACCTTCCGCATCTGATGTCGGATTATCACCTCGTGATCCAGCCCGCGACCGATGACGGCGGGATCGAATGGCGCGACGGCGTGGGCTGCGGGCCCTACCGCGTGACAGAGTTCGAGGCCGGCATCCGCGCCAAGTTCGAGCGTCACGACGGCTGGCACCGCGCCGACCGCGAGGCGTGGTTCGACGCCATCGACATGACGGTGCTCAACGACGCGAACGCGCGGCAGACGGCGATCGTCACCGGCGAAGTGGATGCGGTGACCGACATCGATCTCAAGACCGCCGACATGCTGGCACGCGCGCCCGGCGTGATCCTCGATGATGTGCCGTCGGGCACGCATATCACCATGCCTATGTTCTGCGACGTTGCCCCCTTCGACGACGTCAACGTGCGGCTTGCCCTGAAACACGCCATCGACCGCAATGAAATCGTCGACAAGATCCTGTTCGGGCGCGGCACCATCGCCAACGATCATCCGATCGCGCCGACCATGCCCTATCACGCCGATCTGCCGCAGCGGGAACAGGACCTCGACAAGGCGCGCTATCACCTCAAGAAGGCCGGGCATGACCAGTTGTCGGTCGAGATCTCGGTCACGGACTCGCTGTTGTCGGGGGCGACGAACATGTGTTCGCTGTTTGCCGAACAGGCCCGTCCGGCGGGTCTGGACATAAAGGTCAAGCAAGAGCCCGCGGATGGGTACTGGACGAATGTCTGGCTGAAAAAGCCGTTCTGCGTGGTGTCGTGGACTGCCCGGCCGACGCCGGACGTGATGTTCTCGCTGGCCTACAAGGCGGGCGCTGACTGGAACGAGAGCCATTGGCAGAACGAACGGTTCAATGAACTGCTGCTCAAGGCCAAGTCCGAGCTGAACGAGGAACTGCGCGCCGAGATGTATGCCGAGATGCAATCGCTTTGCCGCGACGATGGCGGCACCATCGTGCCGTTCTTCCGCAACCGCACCTCGGCACGGCGTGACAATGTCATGCATGACGACCAGATCGCGGCGGTGTGGGAACTGGACGGCGCGCGCGGCTATCACCGCTGGTGGTTCGCCTGATCCGCTGATCCTTGGCCCGGCCGCGCCGATGGGCGCGGCCGGGCTCAGTCGTAGCCGGTCATCTCTAAATACCCGCGCCCGGAATGGCTGCCTGACACGTGCACAGGGCCCTCCCAGTAGGGCACGGATGTATCCATCCATGCCTCACCGTTCAGCGCCCTGACCTCTATGTCGAGATCACGGGCAGGCAGGGTGAGCCGCCACGCGGTCGGCACGTCCCGGCCCGCCACCGCCGTAGTCTCAATAGGGCTGGCCCGCAGCGCGCCATCGTCCAGCGCCGTGGTCTGCCCATCGGGTGTGATCCAAGTGCCCGCGGTGAACGGATCGCCACCATCCTCGCGCAGCCGGAACCCCATCATTTTCTCACCCGTTTGAAACGTGAGCGAGAACCAGTCCCAGCCCGTCTGATTCTCTGACAACGGCTGCGACGACCATTCACGGTCCAGCCACGCCGAGCCCGTGACCTCGACCGCGCCCTCGGGCAGGTCGAGCGTGCCGGAAATCTCGTAGAAGGGCTGCGAGTAGTAGTAGCTTGCCTGACCCTGCGGCGATTTCACCGAAAAACCGTTCTGTCCGTGAAAGACGAGGGGACCCTGCGCCTGCAACGTCATGTCGTAGCTGAAATCGGGGGCCGTGGCGGTGAGGCTCAGATTGCCAAGGCTGTCGCCCTGCATGTGCCAGTCGTCGATCCACGCCTCGAACGGGTCCGCGATCACGCCGGCCTGCCCGATGCCGCCGCGCGCGAAGCGTTCCGTGCTGAAATGGCGGTCGGGCGTGGTGACGGCGGCATGGGCGAACCAGACTTGCGGGCTTTGCCAGCCTGCCGCCTCGCCCGGTGCCAGGGCCGAGCGAAAAAGCGTCCATTGCAGCCCGTATTCCGTGCCGTTCGGCCCGTCGAGATTTGCGGTCAGGTACCACCATTCGATCCGGTAATCGGGATGGGGCCCGTGATCGGCGGGAAAGTCGAAATCGGGTTCGGGTTGGGGGGTCGAAAAGCCCTCGGCATCGGTGCCCATGCCGGCAAAACCTTGGGCGTTCAGTGGGGCGGAGAGCAGCAGGCAGGCGAGGATCGGTTCAATTCGCATTGGCAAACACCTTGAGCAGATGCGCGGCGGGGGTGCGCGCCAGCCGCCGCGCGGGCCAGAGCGCGGCCAGAAGCGCCGCCAGAAGGGCAAAGGCGGCCAGCCGCACGTAGTCGAGCGGAAAGAGGTACATCGGCAGGCGCCAGCCAAACGCCTCGACGTTGATGACGGCAAGCAGCATCCATGCCAGTGCCAGCCCTAGCGGCAGCGCCACCAGCAGCGTCAGCGCGGCAAGGATCACCGCGCGCAGCAGTTCCAGACGCCCCAGCTCGGCCCGCGTGACGCCAAGCGCCCATGCCGGCGCCAACTGCGGCACGCGCATTCCCGCCAGCGTCAGAAGACTCATCAATATGGCGAAGCCGGCCACGGCCAGCGTCAGGATGTTGAGCGCGCCGGTCACGGTGAAGGTCCGTTCGAACACGTCAAGCGAGAAGCGCTTGATCCCGGCCTGGTCGATGATCTGGCCGGGATCGAGCCCGAAATCGTCGATCAGGGCGGTTTGCAAACCGGCGGCGTCATCGGTGCGCAGCCCGAACCGCGTCGCCGCGATCGACGGGTGCAACTCTCGAAACAGCGCCTCGCCGATGATCGCCTGCCCTCGTGTGTTGCCGTAATCGCCCGCGACGCCGGCGATGGGCAGGGTGACATCGGGCGTGATCCGCAGAGTGTCCCCGGGCCAGAGATCGGCACGGCGCGCGAGCTGCTCGTTGATGATCACAGCCTCGCCCCGTGCCACGCGGTCCCAGACGGGTCCATCGCGCGCGATGAAGGTCCAGTTGTCGGCATAGCTGGGCCCGACCCGCGCCCCGAACAGTTCGGTGGGCTGATCGGCGAGCCGCGTATCGACAGACAGAAGCGGCAGAGTCGCGTCCGTGCGCGGTGCGACAAAGTCGCGAAGCTGCGCGGCCTGCTCGGCGGTGTCGACGCTGACGTAAAGCTCGGCCGTGAGGCGCTGGTCGAGAAACCCGACAAAGGTCAACCGAAAGCTGGAGACCATCGTCGAGACGCCGACATTCGCCGCCATCGCCAGCAGCAGCGCCATCAGGGCCAGCCGCAGGCCGGGCAGTTGCTGGCGGGTGTCGGCCCAGAACCAATGCGCGCGGACGCCGCGGGCGCGCCGTTGTGCCACCGTCAGCATCGCGTCAAGCAGCAGCGGCAGCGCCAGCGCCGCCCCCAGAAGCAGGCAGGCCAGCCCGGCGAACCCCGCGATCAGCCCGTCGCCCACCGTCACCAGCGCCAGCGCGGCAAGCAGTAGCACGCAGACGCCCGCCACCTGTACGGCGCGCAGCCGGGGCGATGCCACGGCCCAGGCCTGGGCCTTGCCACTGGCCAGTACCGGCATGCGGGCGATCCGCCAGATCGCGCCAGTTGCCGCAAGTGCCGTTCCGAGCAGCGCGATGGCCAGCCCCGAAAGCCACCACGCGGGCTGCAGCGACAGCGCGCCGGATACCTGCGCGCCGTACAACCCTTCCAGCGTGGCGGCCACGTCGGGCAGCAGGGTTGCGGCGAGCAGGTAGCCCAGCATCACGCCGATACCGCCCGCGACGAGTGACAGTACCAGCAGTTCCAGCACCATCAGCGCCACCAGGCGCCGCAGCGGCATCCCCAATGTGCGCAGCGTGCGCACCATGCCGCGGCGCTGCTCGAATGCCAGCCCGATGGCGCCATGAACCATGAAGATCCCCACGGCAAAGCTGAGCAACCCGAAAGCCGTCAGGTTCAGATGGAAACTGTCGGTCAGCTGGGCGATATCCGCGGTCTGCTGCGAGGGTTGCAGCACAAGGTCGGGCGTGACCTCCTCCAGCGACGGGCGTTTCATCGGCTGACGCTCGGCGACGATCAGGCGGCTGATCTCGCCGGGTCGATCCAGCACACGCTGCGCCACGCCGATATCGGTGATCGCGGTATCGGGCGGCAGGGCGGCGTCGGCGACGATGCGCTGTGACAGGGATTCGCGCAGCGCTTCGGCTACTCCGGGATGCGCGAAAATCACACCTTCGGCCAGCACGGATTGCAGCGGTGTGTCGCCGGCCTGCGACACCGGCCCCAGCCCGGCAGGCGCTGTCAGCGGGTCAATCCCGACCAGCCGCACCCGTGTCTCGCCCGCGTCGAACCGACCTTCCAGCACCGGGCCGATCTGCCAGCCGGCCCGGCGCAGCGCCAGGTAGCTGTCTTGCGCGATGGTGTCGCCGGCGCGCGGCACGATCTGGTCGTAGCGGCCTTCGCCCAGCACCGATGCCGCGGCGTCATAGCTGGCACGCGCCTCGGCGTTGAGGGCCTGCACCCCGGACCACAGCGACGTGGCCAGCGCCAGCCCCGCCACCAGCGTGAATAGCTGCAGCGGGTTGCGCCGCCAGAACGACCACAGCGCGCCAAGCCCGGCGCGAGTCATGCCGCGGGTCATGCCAACCGACCCAGGCTGAGATGCACGCGCGTGTCCAGCCGTGCGGCGAGGGTGGGCGAATGCGTGGCCATCATCAGGGCCGCGCCCGTCTCGGCCACCAGCGCCAGCATCTGGTCGAGCACATTGGCCGCCGTCGCCTCGTCGAGATTGCCGGTCGGCTCGTCGGCGAGCACCAGTCGGGGCCGGGCGGCCAGCGTGCGGGCGATCGCCACGCGCTGTTGCTGGCCGCCCGACAGATCCTCGGGATATTTGGCAAGCTGGTCGGTCAACCCGAGGGCGCGGGCCAATGCCTGCGCGCGGGCCGGATCGTGCCTGTCGGCTAGACGGGCCTGAAACGCGATATTCGCCGCCACGTCGAGCGACGGGATCAGGTTGAACTGCTGGAAGACGATACTGACCGTGTCGCGGCGCAAGGCTGCGCGTCCGCGATCGTCGAGGTCGGTGATGTCGGTCCCGTCGATGACGATGCGCCCGGACGCCGCCTGATCGAGCCCGGCCACCAGATGCAGCAGCGTACTTTTGCCCGATCCCGATTCGCCGGTGAGCGCGAGCGTGCGACCCGCGTCGAGCGACAGATCAATGCCGCGCAACACCTCGATCCGTCCCTCCGGACCGGCATAGGATTTGGTCAGATCGGTGATCTCTAGCAGCATGCGCGTCTCCCTTGCCTCACCGTGGACATATCGCGTCCGAGGGCGATGGAAAGGTGCCGTGCCGCATGGATCACGCGGATCTTTCGTGCGAGGGCCGGGGCCTGTGACGGGCGCGCGGGGGCGGTGTCAGGATTTGCGCGCCGATGCCGACTTGGCGGCCGCCTCGATCTCGGCGGCGATGTCGCGGGCCTCGTCGGGGGTGAAGTCCATCGGGATTTCTACCCCCCGTGCCTCGACATACAGCCGCACCATGCCCTGATCGGTGGGGCCGATCTGCAGGTTGGCCTCGATATCGCTTTCGGAATTGATGCCCATTGCGCCCTCCATGGTAGCTTTCGCGGGGTAGCGGCTCGGGCAGCGCTTGGCAAGCGGGACGCCGCCCGAGAAAACGTGCCCGTGCGGGATCAAGAGGCTTGCAATCGCACGTGGGGATCGGTAGATCGCCGCCAGTGCCGCCTTAGCTCAGTTGGTCAGAGCGCTGGATTGTGGATCCAGAGGTCCCCTGTTCAAGCCAGGGAGGCGGTACCATCATCAATATCTCAGGTATCGGTGTCGACCTGAACGGTCTGGCGCAGTTCGCCCGAGGCGCGGTCGAAGATCAGGATGCGGTCGTCGGTCGTCACCACCGCGTACCAGTCGTCGCCCCATGTGACGGCGCGTGCCGTGGCCCCCTCTGGCAGGGTGATCCTGGCGGGCAGGGCAGGGGCCGCCGTATCGGCCTGCTGCAAGCGCGTGACAAGCAACCCGACGATCACTAGAACACCGACGATCATCGTGGCGGTCAGCACCGTGACCAGCCGCGCAAGGAACTTCAGGGTCGCCGGGCTGACCGGCGGGGGGCTATCATCCATGGGGCACGCGCCGCTTTCATTCCGGATCGGGGACGATCCGCCATTGCGCCTTGATAAGGCGCTTGCGCGCGATGTGCCAGAGGCCGCGGCACTGTCGCGCACGCGGCTGGCCAGGCTGCTGGCAGAGGGCGCCGTGCGCGTGGGTGGAACGACGACATGCGACCCCAAGGCGCGCGTCGTGGCCGGAGACCTCGTCGAGATCGACGTGCCCGCGCCCGAAGCAAGCCATATCGGGGCCGAGGAGATCGCGATCGACGTGGTCTTCGAGGATGACGACCTGATCGTGGTCGACAAGCCCGCCGGCATGGTGGTGCATCCCGCGCCGGGCAGCCCGGCGGGCACGCTTGTGAACGCGCTGCTGCATCATTGCGGCGATACCCTGTCGGGGGTGGGTGGCATGCGCCGGCCCGGCATCGTGCACCGCATCGACAAGGACACCACCGGCCTGCTGGTGGTCGCCAAGACCGACACCGCGCATCATGGCCTTGCCGCCCAGTTCGAGGCGCACAGCGTCGAACGTGCCTATCTTGCGGTGGTCCACGGCGTGCCCGAACCCGGTGATCCGCGCCTGCGCGGCGTGCGCGGTGCCGCGTTCGAGCCGGGGTCCATCCTGTGCCTCACCACCCAGCTTGCGCGTCACAAGACCGATCGGCAGCGTCAGGCGGTCACGTTCCAGGGCGGCCGGCACGCGGTGACCCGCGCACGGGTCATCGAACGTTTTGGCCATCCGCCGGCGGCGGCGCTGCTTGAATGCCGGTTGCAGACCGGGCGCACGCACCAGATCCGGGTGCACATGGCGCATGCCGGCCACGCCCTGATCGGCGATCCGGTCTATGGCGGGCGGCGCAAACTGTCGCAAAAGGCGTTGTCACCGGGGGCAGTCACGGCTGCACGGGGCTTTGGTCGGCAGGCGCTGCATGCCAAGAGCCTCGGATTTGTTCATCCGGTCACGGGGCAGGCGCTACGCTTCGAGGCGGCGCTGCCCGATGATCTGGCCGGCTTGGTGGCCGCCTTGCGCGGCGAGCCGCTGACAGGCGTGCAAGATCGCGTGAATTTGTGACATAATCACCACATTGCGACGGAACGTGCTACCTCATGCGTTAAAGAATTGACGCTAGATCGTGGGCACCCGCTGCGCGGGTCGCGTCCACGGCACACCGGATAGACGAGGAAAGGGACAGAGACATGGCCAATTACGAAAACCTGCCCGTACCGACACCCGATGGCGGGCTGAACCGCTACATGCAGGAGATCCGCAAGTTCCCCCTGCTGGAGCCGGAAGAAGAATACATGCTGGCCAAGCGCTGGGCCGAGGAGCAGGACACCGAGGCCGCGCACAAGATGGTCACCAGCCACCTGCGCCTCGCGGCGAAGATCGCGATGGGGTATCGCGGCTACGGCCTGCCGCAAGCCGAGGTCATCTCTGAGGCGAATGTCGGTCTGATGCAGGCGGTCAAGCGCTTTGACCCAGAGCGCGGTTTCCGGCTGTCGACCTACGCCATGTGGTGGATCCGCGCCAGCATTCAGGAATACATCCTGCGCTCGTGGAGCCTGGTAAAGCTGGGCACCACCAGCGCGCAGAAGAAGCTGTTCTTCAATCTGCGCAAGGCCAAGGCCCGCATCGGCGCGCTGGAGGATGGCGACATGCGCCCCGACGCGGTCAAGCAGATCGCGCATGATCTGGGCGTGACCGAGGCCGAGGTCATCAGCATGAACCAGCGCATGGCCGGGTCGGACGCCTCGCTCAACGCCTCCGTCGGTTCCGAGGGCGAGGGCACGATGCAATGGCAGGACTGGCTGGAGGACGAGCACGCCGATCAGGCCGGGGCCTACGAGGCGCAGGACGAATTGCAGCAGCGGCACGAATTGCTGATGCAGGCGATGGACGTGCTCAACGACCGCGAGAAGGACGTGCTGACGCAACGGCGGCTGAGCGAGGAGACCATCACGCTGGAGGATCTCAGCGCGCAGTATGACGTCAGCCGCGAACGCATCCGCCAGATCGAGGTGCGTGCCTTCGAAAAGCTGCAAAAGCGGATGCGCGCCTTGGCACAGGAACGGGGCATGCAGGTGCCGGCGTGAGTTTGAACCCTGGTCAGCGTCTGCTTCGGCTGACGCTGCCCGGCGGCGTCACCGCGCGGCTGACAAGGCCAGATGACGGCCTGGAGCCGATTGTGACGATTTGATCCGGGTGCGGCAGACGCGGTGTTCGGCCTTGAGCGGACCTTCGACGCAGCAGCAACAGCGCATGTCCGCGGGCAGGCGATCCAACGGATTTTCAGCGCACTTTATCCCGGCCACCCCGCAAACGCCCCGATTGATGCGCCCACTTCGACGAATCGCCTGTCCGGGGGGCGGACATGCGATGGCGCTGCGGCGCGCCGCGCCGCGTATCGCGCCGGGGCCGTGGCCTCCAACGACCACTTAAGGCCGAACGCCGCGTCTGCCGGACCGCGCCGATCAGCCCGCCTTGATCATCCGGTCGAGGCGCACGAGGCGGTCGAGCAGCGCCGGCATGTCCCCGAGCGGCACCATGTTCGGCCCGTCCGAGGGGGCATTGTCGGGGTCGTCATGCGTCTCGATGAACAGGCCCGCACAGCCCACGGCCAATGCCGCGCGCGCCATCGGTGGCACGAACTCGCGCTGCCCACCGGACGAGGCGCCCATGCCACCGGGAAGTTGCACCGAATGGGTGGCGTCGAAGATCACCGGATAGCCGGTGTCGGCCATGATCGGCAGCGCGCGCATGTCCGAGACCAGCATGTTGTAGCCAAAGCTTGTACCGCGTTCGCACAGAAGGATGTTCTCGTTGCCGGTCGAGGCGACCTTTGCCGCGACATTGGCCATGTCCCACGGGGCGAGAAACTGGCCCTTCTTGATGTTGATCGCGCGGCCCGTCGCGCCGGCGGCCAGCAGCAGGTCCGTCTGCCGGCAGAGAAAGGCTGGGATTTGCAGCACGTCGCAGACCTCGGCGGCGGGGGCGCATTGGTCGCTCTCGTGAACATCGGTCAGCACCGGGCAGCCGAACTCGTCGCGGATCGCCGCGAGGTTGGCGAGGCCTTGGGTCATCCCGAGGCCGCGCTTGCCGCCCAGTGACGAGCGATTGGCCTTGTCATAGCTGGCCTTGAACACGAAGGGGATGCCCAAGCTGTCGCAGGTCTCGGCCAATGTGCCGGCGATGCGACGCGCGTGGTCGAGGCTTTCCATCTGGCAGGGGCCGGAAATCAGCGCGAAGGGCGCGTCATTGGCCACCTTAAGCGGTCCTATGGCAACGGGTCTCGTCATGTCGTGCGCCTCCTTGTTTCGCGGTGTCAGGCGACGCCTGCCCGCAGGCAGTCATGGATATGCAGCAGCCCGCGCAGCCGTCCGTCCGCATCCACGACCAGCAGCGCGCCGATCTTGTGGCGGTTCATTACGCCAAGCGCCTCTGACACCAGCATGCCGGGGCTGGCGGTCAGCGGGTCGGGGGTCGCGACCCCGCCCGCGTCGCGCCCCATCAGCCCGTCGAGATTGCGCCGCAGGTCGCCATCGGTGATGACACCGCGCAGCATGTCCGCCTCGGTCACGGCGGCGATGCCGAAGCCCTTTGCGCTCATCTCGATCAGGGTCTCGCCCATCGACGTGGCGGGGGTCACCACGGGCAGCGCGTCGCCGGTATGCATGATATCAGACACCCGCAGGAACTGCGCCCCGAGCTTGCCCCCCGGATGAAAGACGTGAAACGCGTCGGCGGCAAAACCGCGCTCCTCCATCAGCGCCACGGCGAGTGCATCCCCCAGTGCCAGCGCGCAGGTGGTCGAGGTGGTGGGCGCCATGCCGATCGCGCAGGCCTCGGGCGCGTCGGGCAGGATCAGGGCCACATCCGCCTGCCGCGCCAGCGTGCTGCCGGCCACGCGGGTGATCGCGATCATCGGGATGTCGAACCGTCGGGCATACTGGATCAGGTCCGACAGCTCGCGGGTCTCGCCGGAATTGGACAGCAGCACGCAGACATCGCCGCCGGTGACCATGCCCAGATCGCCGTGGCTTGCCTCGGCCGGATGCAGAAACAGCGCCGGCGTGCCGGTCGAGGCCAGTGTCGCCGCGATCTTGCGCGCGATATGCCCCGACTTGCCCATGCCCGACACCACGATGCGCCCGGTTGCGCCGCGCATCAGGCGGACGGCACGGGCAAGACCTTCGGGCGGATCATCGGCCATCACCGCGATCGCCCTGGCCTCGGTGCGCAGCACGCGGGCCGCCACCGCGCGTGTCCTGTCATGCTGTGGGTCGCGCGCCGTGGTCATGTCCTGCCTGGGTCTCCGGTCTGGTACCATGCGCCCGGCTTAGCCGCAGAACCCGGCGCGGTCCAGCCCATGCGCGACCATCGGGCCTGTCACTTGATCAGCTTGATGATCTCGCGCAGATGCGGGTGGGTCGCCGTGCCCAGCCATTCGAAGATCACCATCTCGGTGGTGACGATCTGCGCGCCGGCACGGTCCATGCGGGTCAGGGCCGTGTCACGGTTCAGCGGTGCGCGCGCGCCGACGGCATCGGCCACGACATGCACGCGGTGCCCGGCCTGCAACAGCCCCAGCACCGTCTGCAGCACGCAGACATGCGCCTCGCAGCCCAGCACGATAAAATCCGTGGCCCCCGACAAGGTGTCGGTGACCGACGCGGTGCGGCAGGCGTCAAAGGTCATCTTGGCAAGCACGGCCTCGCCCGGTTCGGGGAGGACCGCGGGCACGGTGCGCCCCAGCTTGGCGGGGTTCTGCTCGGTAAAGCTGCGGGCCACCTGAAGCCGTCGCGCGGCGAGCAGCAACTTGCGGGCATTCTCCGTGATCTCGTCAGCGTCATGGATCACCGGCATCAGCCGCGCCTGAAAGTCGATCAGCAGCAGGTGCGAGGTCGAAGGGGAGAGCGTGGGCATCCTCAACCGCTAGCGCGTGGTGCGAGGCGGTGGCAAGCGAAATCACCACTCGTCCTAGTACTCGTGCGTGCGGGTCACTCTTTTGTCAGGCGCCATGTTCTATTGACCATGTCGAACCGCACCAGATGCGGGGCCGGCGTACCGGGATGGCCGCGACCGCGGCCGGTCCGGATATGCCGCGAAAGCGCCCAGATCCGTTCCCAGAGCGCCGGGCGTCGACGCAGCGTCTTGATTTCCCGGCGATGCGCCCCGGGGTTCTGCATGGAAAGTTGGCCCGCCTCGACCGTGAAGGACCCGATATGGGTGTCGATCACGTAAAGCTGTTCGTGTCGGGCCAGCGACCGCCAGATGTAGAAATCTCCGGCGAGCTTGCACCGCGCAAGTTCCTCGAGGTCGATATGCCGGTTCAACGCGCTACGCCAGAGCGTGCTTTCCTGTTGCAGTACCGGGAGTCGGGTGCCGTACATGCCGCAGTCGAAGAGCCGCCGGACGAAAGGGTGGGGCAGGCGGCATTGCGTGATCTGTTGGTTGGCGTTTCGGGTGATGTCCTGACCAGTGATCCAGGCGATCCGGGGATAGCGAAGCATCACCTCGGCAGTCACGGCAAAGGCGTGCGGATCGAGCGTTTCTCCGGCTGCCAGATAACCGGTGACGTCGCCACCCGCGCGCTGTAATCCCTTGGCGAGCGCATCATACATGCCACGATCCGGTGCGACGTGGACCTCTATGCGGGAATCGTCAATGTTGGTAACGTGGGATACCGTGTCGTCGGTCGATCCGCCATCCATCACGATACAGCGCAGCCCCGTTTCTGGAGTGTCGAGCGCTGTCTGCGCAAGCAGGCTGTCGATGGTCCGGACGATCTTGGGTCCGGCATTGAAGACCGGGATGATGATGTCGAACTGCACTGCGTTTCCTTCACCCGCACCAAGCGGCACCTGCCGATGCGGTGGCTCAGCCATGGTGCGATGCCGTTATGATGTCGAGAATGTATATGTTGCTGGCGGCGGTTTCGCGCAGGACTCGGCGGATATGAGTTCTTGAAAAGGGCATGAGGTTCGCCACCATCCGCGCTTCGATCCGGCGGGGTAGCGAGGCACCGTAATGGCCGCGCCGGATGCGGGCCAGCCGGGCGATGTGCCGATCGACCTGCGGATTGCGGCGCAGGGCCGGCTCGGTCTGGTCCAGAAGGTGCAGGAATTCACGGCCCGCGCCGATATACTGGTGCTTGTTCCAGCGCCCGTCATGGTCGAGATGCCAGACGCGCACCCCCTTGCCACTGACGAACTCGGCCCCGCGCCAGAGCAGCATCATTGGCAGGTAGTGATCCCACCACGGCATGCCGAAAACCAGATTGCCACAGCGTATGTCCGCAAGGGCCTGATGCCCTGCGCCAAACAGGTCGATGCCGCAATCATAAGTCGGTTTGGCCAGTTCGCGCTGCCCGGAATGGTCGCGGCGGCGCATGGCCAGCGCCTGCATCGGGCCAAGGCCGGTCAAACGGTCGCGGGCCGCCGCGTCCATTTCAAGCTCTATATCGGCGTTGACGATGAACACGCGGTCGGCTGACATATCGCGCGCGGCCTGCAACAGGTCGTCGAGAAAGACATGCGGTCGCCCGGTGATCGCGGCGGCGTCGCGCGGCACGCGCACCACCTCGATGCCCAACTCTGTGATCATCGGGTGGAGCGTTTCGTTGACCGAATTGACGGTGACAGGATCGAAACCACAGGCGCGCCACGATTGCACGCAGCGGGCGAGATAGGCGTCCCCGATCTCCTGCCCCTGTGCGTCCTTGCGCGAAAAGACCGGCGGGATCGAGGTCACGATGGGATTGGAAAGGTGGCGATTGGGCATGGGCGGATCGGGGCTGAGGGTGGCGGGTGTCACCGGGTTTGCACCGCTGTCCGACTGCCTATGGCAGACCCGGCGCAAAGGATCAAGCTGCAGCGCGGCATCACGGGGCGGCGCGCAGGACCATGCCGAACAGATCGCGCGGGTCGTCGGGATCGGCCAGCAGATCAAGGTTGAGGTAATAGTCGCTTCCGCCGACATGATCGCGGATATAGCGCAGCGCCGAGAAATCCTCGATGGCGAAGCCGACGCTGTCGAACAGCGTGATCTGCCCCGCTGACGTGCGCCCCGGCGCCTCGCCGGCCAGCACCTGCCACATCTCGGTGACGGGATGGTCCGGGGCAAGCTGCTGGATCTCGCCCTCGATCCGTGTCTGCTCGGGGTATTCCACGAAGATGATGGAGCGGTTCAGCACACCGGGCGCCAGTTCCGTCTTGCCCGGACAGTCGCCGCCGATGGCGTTTATGTGCACGCCGGACCCGACCATGTTGTCGGTCAGGATCGTCGCGTATTGCTTGTCGGCGGTGCAGGTGGTGATGATCTGCGCGCCCTCGATGGCCTGTTCGGGGCTGTCGCATGTCACCACCTCCAGACCGGTTCCGGCAAGGTTGCGCGCCGCCTTCGCGGTTGCCGCGGCGTCGATGTCGTAAAGCCGCACGGATGTGATGCCGACCAGCGCCTTCATCGCGAGGCTCTGGAATTCGGACTGCGCGCCGGCGCCGATCATCGCCATGGTGTGCGCGCCTTTCGGGGCGAGATGTTTGGCCACCATGCCCGAGGTCGCGGCGGTGCGCAGGGCGGTCAGCACCGTCATTTCCGACAAAAGCACAGGGTAGCCGTTGCCGACATTGGCCAGCAGCCCGAAGGCGGTGACGGTCTGCAATCCGGCGCGCGTGTTCTTGGGGTGGCCGTTCACGTACTTGAACCCGTAGACCTCGCCATCCGAGGTGGGCATCAGCTCGATCACGCCCTCGGCGGAATGCGACGCGATGCGCGGGCTTTTGTCGAAGAGGGACCAGCGGCGAAAATCGGCCTCGATATACTCGGCCAGACCGCGCAGCATCGGCTCTATCCCGATGTGATGCACCAGCTTCATCATGTTCTCGACTGAAACGAACGGCACCAGCGCCTTGTCGGAGGGGGCAAGCGTCATGGGGAAATCCTCAGTTATGGGCTTGGGTGGGGCGATCGAAGACGCGGCGGCCAAGCGCCGAGGCCGCGAGATCGACCATCACCTGCGCGGTGCGCCCGCGCTCGTCGAGAAACGGGTTCAACTCCACCAGATCGAGCGAGGTCAGCAGGCCGCTGTCGCTGACCATCTCCATCACCAGATGCGCCTCGCGCATGGTGGCGCCGCCGGGCACGGTGGTGCCGACGGCGGGCGCGACGCCGGGGTCGAGGAAATCCACGTCGAGCGAGACATGCAGCATCCCGCCCGCGTTCTCGACATCCGACAGGAACGCGGCGAGCGGGCGGGCGATCCCGCGCTCGTCGATCTCGCGCATGTCATGGGTGCGGATCGCCATGCCGTCGAGGGCCGCGCGTTCGGCCGCATCGACAGACCGGAGGCCGAGCATGCAGATATTTTCCTGCGGCACCGGGTGGGCGACGGGCGGGAAGCCGTGAAAGCCCGGTCGCCCGGTGACATAGCCGATGGGCGTGCCGTGCAGGTTGCCCGACTCGGTGCTTTGCGGCGTGTGGATGTCGCTATGCGCGTCGAGCCACAGGATGAATTGCGGGCGCCCCGTGGACGCCGCGTGATCCGCGACCCCGGCCATGGAGCCCAGCGACAGGCTGTGATCGCCCCCCAGAAAAATGGGCAGGCCGTCCTGCATCGCGTCCCGTGCGGCGCCGGCCAGCGTCGCGGTCCAGCCGGCCGTCTGCGCCGGGGCATGGACATGCGGCGGTATTTCGGGATCGGGCGCGGCACTGGTCGGCGCGAGATTTCCCGTATCGCGGACGCCGTGGCCCAGATCGCCCAGCGCCTCGACAAGACCTGCGGTGCGATAGGCGTCGGGACCCATCAGGCAGCCGCGCCGGTCCTTGCCGCTATCGACAGGGGCACCGATCAGGATAATGGTCTTGGGGATCATGACATACTCGTATCGTTGCGTATCATATCAGAATGTTGCCGAAACGGGTTGAATTGAAGCCGCTGTTTTGTACAAATCGTTGGGTTATCGTTCAAAACGAAAGGCTGAACCTGCGAAATGGATGCAACGGACACGGCGCTCATCTCGATGCTGCGCCATGATGCGCGTGCGTCGCTCTCGGATCTGGCGATCGGTCTGGGCGTGTCGCGGACCACCGTGCGGGCCCGGATCGAGCGGCTGCGCGCGCGCGGCGAGATTATCGGGTTCAGTGTGGTGCTGCGCGGCGACGCGGCGCGCGATCCGGTGCGCGGGCTTATGATGCTGGGCATCGAGGGGCGCGGCACCGAACGGATCCTGCGCCAGCTTGGGGGCTTGAGCGCGGTGCGTGCGATGCACACCACCAATGGCCGCTGGGACGTGATCGTCGAGATCGGCACAGAAACGCTGGAGGCGCTCGACCGGGTGCTGGCACAGATCCGTCGCTTTGACGGAATCGCCAGTTCGGAAACCAGCCTGCTGCTCAATACCTGGAAATCGGGAGGGTAGGGTGGTGGAGCGGCTGGCCGGATACGGACCTAAAAGCTACAAACCCGGCGCGATACGCAGCGCGCCGCGCCACAGCGTCATCGCATGTCCGCCCCCCGGACAGGCGATTTGTCGAATTTGGCGTATCGAACGGGGCTTTTTCGGGACGCAGTAATAAAATGCGTTGAAATGCCGTTGGATCGCCTGCCCGCGGGCATGTGATGGCGCGGTTTGTGCGCACGTCCGCGTCAGGTCACTGGCCCGTCGTCACGCCCCTCAGTGGGCGCGCAGAGCCATGAACCAGATCGCCGCAAGCCCGAGCGCCGCCACCATGTTCCAGCTGGCCATCGACAGGCCCAGCATCTGCCACGGCACCTCGTCGCAGCGTACCAGCGGCGCGGCCATGATCCGGTCGAAAAGCTCGTCGGCGCTGAGGCCGGACGTGCTCGAGGAGGTGCAGGTTGCCGGACCCTCCCACCAGCCGCGTTCGACGCCCGTGTGGTAGCCGCCGATCGCCGCCGTGGCAAGCGCCGCCATCATGCCGGCAAGCGCCATCAATCGGGGCAGGGCAAAAAGCGCCACTACCCCGCAGGCGACGGCAATCGCGTGCGGCCAGCGCTGCCAGACGCACAAAGAACAGGGCGCCATGTTGCCGATGTGCTGGAACGCGAAGGCCGCCAGCAACAAGACTGCCGAACCACCAGCGGCGATCACGACAAGCTGGCGTCGGGACAGGCGCATCACAGGAACCTCGTGGCGTAGAAGCCTCCGAACAGCAGCACGACGAACAGGATCGTCAGCAGTCCCAGACGGCGCTCGATGAAGTCGCGGATGGGCGCGCCGAACTTCCACAGCAGCGCGGCAACGAGGAAAAACCTGATGCCGCGCGCTAGGATCGACGTGGCGACAAAGGTGGCCAGCGGCATGCCCGTCCAGCCCGACATGATGGTGATGACCTTGTAGGGAAAAGGCGTCACTCCGGCTGTCAGGACCGCCCAGAAGCCGAAATCGTTGAACCGCGTGCTGAAGGCCACCATCGCCTCGCCCTTGCCAAGCGCGGTGAGGATCGGCACGCCGATCTCCTGGTAGGCGAACGCGCCGATCGCATAACCCAGCATCCCGCCCAGCACCGACGACACCAGCGCCACCGAGGCGATAAGCCAGGCCCGCGACGGGCGCGCCAGGATCATCGGGATCATCAGCACGTCTGGCGGGATCGGAAAGACCGAACTTTCGATGAAGCTGACAAATGCGAGAACCCAGAGCGCCTGGCGGTGCTCGGCCATGCGCAACGTCCAGTCATAGAGCGATCTGATCATGTGCCGTCATCCCGGTTCCAGATGGCGTGACACACCATGCGAACACCGCGCGGTCAAGCCTTGGCGCGAAACCGGACGAAATTCTCCGCACCCTCTGGACGGCGCGCGCGCACTTGGCTAGGGACATAATGTGCGCCTTTTACCACGGGATGGCGTGCTGCGCGGACATAATCCGGTTTTCCGGATCTTGCCCCGATGATTGCGCCACGCGCCCCGAACTAGGGCACACGCGCCGGGTCGAACCCGACGGCGCGTTGGGGCGTATAGGGTTCCGTGTTCCGATCGTTTTCGGGACGCGCGCAGTGCGGGTGTGGCGGAACGGTAGACGCGAGGGTCTCAAACACCCTTTCCGCAAGGAGTGTCGGTTCGAGTCCGACCACCCGCACCATCCTACATCACTGACGGGACATGCCCCCGAACAGGATCGGTTGCAGCGCCCGGCCGAACCGGATCGGCGCACCCGGCACCTCGCCGGGCGATCAAGGCGATCAGCACCGTATTAGATCACCGATGCGCCGATTGTGCAGGCGGCGCCGAGAATCTGCGCCCTTTTGCCATGCACCTGAGCCGCTCCGACAGGGTGTGGGATGCTATCATGGCTATCGGGGAAAATCCTTTTTCAGTCAGCAGGGGCCGACGTCAGCGCGATATCGTCTATCCGGGCGGGCCTTTGCGGCTCGGGACCGAGGGGTCTTGTCCGCGGCTCAGATAGTGATCCGGGGCCGTCATCGCACGCCACCGCAGCCGCACCTAATCCTGAACGTCACTTGACCAAGCACAGGAGACAGCCATGACCCGCCATCTTCTCGCCCCCCTTGTCGGTGCCTGTCTGCTGATGACCCCGGCAACAGCGCAGGACGGCACCGAAACTTGGCTGCCGACGTTGATGACCGAGACGCCTGCCGAAGGCTTCGATCTGGCGGTCACGATGGCGCGCACGGCGGTCAAGACGACGCAACCCGATGTCGAGACCCTGCACAAACTGCGCCCGAACTATTCCCACGATCCCGACAGCCTGATCGACGCCTCCGGCGTGGTCGCCGAGTATTTCGCGACGATCGCCGCCGCCAACGAGTACTGGCGCGAGTGACCGGTCGTCCCGGAGGCGAGGCCGCGAATGACCGACACCCCTTTCCAGATCCGCCTCGCACGGGTCCATGACGATCTGTCGGACCTGTCCGGTGCGCGCCTGCTGGTCGACCGCGTCTGGCCGCGGGGCGTGCGCAAGGACGCGTTGCAAGCCGATGACTGGATCCGCGATGCGGCGCCCTCCAGCGGCTTGCGCAAATGGTTCGGCCACGACCCCGCGCGGTGGGACGGGTTCCGGAGCCGCTACCTCGCGGAGCTTGGCGAGAGCCACGCGGCGGTCGCGCGCTGCCTTGCCTGGTGCTGCATGCGGGCTGTGCCTTCGTTCCGCTCGGCACGCCGTCCTTGGCGGACGCCTGATCGACCGACGCAAGCGGAGTGACATGGACGGGGACTTAGACCGGCTGCGCGACGATGTTGCCAATGCGCTCCTATCACGCGCTTCCACAAGATGCGGTGCGTCGCCTGGCAGCGGGTTTCGTCCTCTACGTCACGCTGATCTGGCTGCACCCGGCCCTCTTCGGGGCCGGCCCGCTGCCCTGAGACACGCATGCCATCCGCGTCGGTGCTGACGGTCGGATTCGGATCGTCGCATCATTGATCAGAGGGCACGGATATGGCTCTTGAAGGATTGGTGCGACCTTACCTGCGGGTGATGGATGGCCCGCCTGTGTGGATCGAGGCGGGCCATGTGGTGGCGCATTGTCGGGTCGAGGTTACGCGGCTTTCTTGCGACGGCGCAGCGCCGCAACGCTACCAATACCCGTCAAAAGAAGCCAAGCTGCCGCCGGCAACGGGATCGGGTTGCTGACCGGCTCCTGGGTTGCGATCTCAGACACCTTGATGTCGATAAAGGCCTTCGCGAACGAACTCGCGGTATCACCACCCGCCCGAAGCTGGTTGAGGTCCCACGCGGCACCACCGGTCGCGAGGGCGAGGTCCACGTAATCCTGGGTTGTGGTTCCGAAGCCGGACCCAGCGATTCCGTTTGCAACAGCCGTGAAGCCGCCGGCTCCGTCCTCGACATAGCCCTTCCCGTCGTCGTCGATGCCGAGGGCCGTGCCGCTGTCAGACCTGAATGCATTGTTCACGATCGCGTTCAACAAAATGTTCCGGCTGCTGAGCGCCTGTTGAATATTCCCGAAGTTCAGGGTCGACCCGGCCGTCACATCCCGGTCTTCATCCGTCACGAGAATGAAATTGACAGCGGCGCCGGCGGTGAAAGAGTATCCAAGCGCGAAGTTGATTGCGGCGTACCCGTCTTAAAACCCGCCGGATGTGGCAAGACTGTCAATCGCAGTCTTGGTGTCGGTCGTGTTCATCAGACCCGACCCGGCATCTCGCGGCTCTGCGGGAATGCCGCCAAAGCCGACAACCCCGTAGGAGCGGTTGGTCACGCCCTCCGCCGCCAGACCACTATCCAGGGCGTCGACGACGGTATCTTTCAGGAATGCCTGCTCACCAGCCATCGAGCCGGATTCATCGACGATGAAGATGACATTCGCGTTCGTGTTCACGGTCGCGGCGTGGACGGTGCCCGCCGTCAGTCCAGTCAGTGCCAGCGCCCCCGCTGCTGCAAGGCCGAGGCTTAGAAAATTCCGTATCATGGTCTGTCCTCCAATAAATATTCACCTTCGTGGCCGTTCATGAGGCAAAGTCAGGAACGACGGGGTGATCCATTCAACGTCGCGTGCCGGGGAACGCTTGGTGGATCAGGGGTGCCGGTTGCGACGTTAACCAAGATTACCACTTGGCCGCGTGCCCCGGCACGATTTTCCAGTGTCCAAGGTGATTTTTATGAATGAAATCAGCATGTCATTGATTGTACGTTTAATTTTTTTGAACAGTATTTTGCGATCAAGAAACAATGATTTCGGGCTTGGCGTGCTGTGTCATTTTTGGAATTTATCGCCGCGGAAACGGTCATCGCCATGCCCGGTTCATGGTGGTTGCGCAGGTGGGATGGGCCGGTCCGGCTGTGCGGCTGGGACCTCAGGGGGGCAGGCGCCGGAAATCCGGGGGTCGCGATGCCTGTCAGGCTCGGTCGGGACGGCCTGCCGCGACGGCCGTGTTGCAATGGGCTACGGACCGGGGCTGCCGGGCAGGTTGGATGTTTCCTGTTCCGATTTCTCATCAAGGTGTTAGGGTCGGGACAGATGCAACAAGCGTTTGGCTGACCTGCAATGCCCCGATACGCGGACCTCGACCTGCCGGACGATCCCAAGCTGGGTCACAACATCACCCACTTCGCGCGTGCGCTGAGGGCCGCCGGGCTGCCGGTCGGGCCGGGGCAAATGATCGACGCGGTGCGCGCCGTTGCCGCCGCCGGGTTCACCAGCCGCGCTGATTTCTTCTACGCCCTGCGCGCTTCGCTTGTCACCCGGCCCGAACATCTGGCGGTCTTTGCGCAGATCTTTCGGCTTTACTGGCGCGATCCGCGCTACATGGAGCACATGATGGCGATGATGCTGCCCGCCATTCGCGGCGTGCAGGAGGATCGCGGTGCGCAGGCGGCCGAGAAACGCGCCGCCGAGGCATTGCTGGACGGCGTGGCGCAGGACGCCCCCGAGGTCGAGGATCACGATAGTGACGAGATCCAGATCGACATCGACGCCTCGGCCACCATGTCGGCCGAGGAACGTCTGCGCCAGCTTGACTTCGAGCAGATGAGCACCGCCGAGATCGCCGAGGCCAAGCGCATGCTGGCGCGGCTGCGGCTGCCGGTGAAACCCTTTGCCTCGCGCCGTGGCATCGCCAGCCCGCAAGGCGTGCGGATCGACATGCGCCGGTCGATGCGCGGCGCGCTGCGCCATGGGGGCGAGATGCGGCGCATCCACCGCAAGGCGCCGCGCGATCGCTGGCCGAACCTGGTGGTGCTGTGCGACATCTCGGGCTCCATGAGCCAGTACAGCCGCATGGTGCTGCATTTCCTGCATGCCGTCGCCAACCAGAAGGGCGCGGGCTGGGCCGAGGTGCACGCCTTCACCTTCGGGACGCGGTTGACCAATATCACCCGGCATCTGGCGACGCGCGATGTCGACGCCGCCCTTGCCGCCGCCGGGCGGCAGGCGCAGGACTGGGAGGGTGGCACCCGGATCGGGGCCTGTCTGCACGCCTTCAACCGGGACTGGTCGCGGCGGGTGATGGGGCAGGGCGCGGTCGTCCTGCTGATCACCGACGGGCTGGATCGCGACGCGCCCGAGGATCTGGCGCGCGAGATGGAGCGGCTGCACCTGTCGTCGCGGCGGCTTTTATGGCTCAACCCGCTGTTGCGGTGGGAGGGCTTCGCGGCCAAGGCGCAGGGCATCCGCGCGATGCTGCCGCATGTGGACGCGTTCCGCGCCGGCCATTCGATCGCCACGCTCGACGATCTGGCCGACGCGATCTCGCGGCCGGGCGATACCGGCGAAAAGGCGCGTCTGATGGCGGCAATGCAGGGCGGTGAGGTCCGGAAAGGAGCATGACGATGGAGAGGTTCGACGACACGCCCGAAACGGCCCTGGCCTGGCACCGCGCGGGCAAGGGCGCCGCGCTGGCCACGGTTGTCGAGACATGGGGCAGCGCGCCGCGCCGGGTGGGAAGCCAGCTGGTGATTTCGGGCGAGGGCGAGATCGCGGGCTCGGTCTCGGGCGGCTGCGTCGAGGGCGCGGTGGTCGCCGAGGCGCTGGACGCCATCGAGGCCGGCAAGCCCGTCATGCTGGAATACGGGGTCAGCGACGGCGATGCCTTTGCCGTGGGGCTGGCCTGCGGCGGCACAATCCGCGTGCTGGTCGAACCCGTGGGATCGGTCATGCCCGAGGATCTGCTGGCCGATCTGGTTCTGGCCCGGGAGGGGCGCGTGCCGGTCGCCTATGTCACGGGCCTCGACGTGGACCGCCGGCTGGAGCGTGAGGGCCACGCCGACCGCTTTCGCATGGATCGCTCGGGGTTCGAGGCTGACGGCACCACCTTCGTCGCCATCCACAACCCGCCGCTGCGGCTGATCGTCGTGGGCGCGGTGCATATCGCCCAGGCCCTCGTTCCGATGGCGCGGATCGCGGGGTTCGACCCGCTGCTGGTGGATCCGCGCGAAAGCTTCGCGTCCGAGACACGCTTTCCCGGCGAGACCGTGCTGCATGACTGGCCCGACGAGGGCCTCCGGGCGCTTGGCCTCGACGCGCGCACCGCGCTGGTGCTGCTGACGCACGACCCCAAGCTTGATGACCCCGCGCTGATCGAGGCGCTGCGCTCGGACGTGGTCTATATCGGCGCGCTCGGCTCGACCCGGACGCATGCCGCGCGCGTCGCCCGATTGCAGGAGGCCGGGTGTTCGGAGGCCGAGATCGCCCGCATCCACGCGCCCATCGGGCTGGATATCGGTGCTGCGGGGCCGTCCGAGATCGCGGTCAGCATTCTTGCCGAGATGATCAGCGTCCTGCGGCGCGGCGCATGAGGTTCGGACCCGTGCCGCTGGACCGGGCCGAGGGCGGCATCCTCGCACATTCCGAACGGGTCGCGGACGGTCGGCTGCGCAAGGGCGTCGTGCTGGGGGCCACGCAGATCGCGGCCTTGCGCGCGGCGGGGTACGGCAGCGTCACCGTCGCACGCCTCGATGCCGGAGATCTGCACGAGGACGACGCGGCGCGGACCCTTGCCGAGGCGCTTCAGGACGGCGCGGCGGGCATCAGCCTAAGCCGGGCCGTCACGGGCCGGGTGAACCTGACGGCCGATCGGCCCGGTGTGGTGTGCCTTGAGGCAGGCGCGATCCATGCCGCCAATGCCGTGGACCCGATGATCACCGTGGCAACCGTGCCGGACCACCACCAGATCCGCGCCGGTGGCATGATGGCAACGGTCAAGATCATCGCCTACGGCGTACCCGGTGACGCCCTGTCGCGGGCCGCCGATGCCGCGCGCGGGGCGCTGCGGCTGGCTGTGGCCCAATATGGCACGGCGAGCCTGATCATCACCGACACGCCGGGCGGGCCGGGGAACAAGGGCGCGGACGCGGTCGCGGCGCGCGTCACCGGGCTGGGGATGGAGATGGCCGAGACGGTGATCTGCGCGCATGACACCGGCGCGCTCGCCCGTGCGATAGCCGCGTCAACGGGTGAAATCGTGCTTGTCCTCGCCGGCTCGGCCACCTCCGATCCAAACGACACCGCGCCACAGGCGCTGCGCGAGGCTGGAGGCGAGGTGACGCGGTTCGGGATGCCGGTCGATCCCGGCAACCTGCTGTTTTTCGGCCGGCTGGGCGAACGGCCCGTGATCGGCTTGCCGGGCTCGGCGCGCAGCCCGGTCCTGCATGGCGCCGACTGGGTGTTGGCGCGGCTGGCCTGCGGGCTTGCTTGCGGCACCGACGAGATCGCGCGCATGGGGGTGGGCGGATTGCTCAAGGAGATCCCCAGCCGGCCGCAGCCGCGCCGTGCAACATATCGCTGAACCGCGAGAAACCGGGTTCTCAAGTGCCTAAAGGCGTGCTTTAGTGATGCCAGCCAAGGCCTGATCATGGCGGTGGAGGACCGCCAAGTGATGGTACTAGTCAATCGGGAGGAGCCAATGCCAGAGGTCACAATGACCGTGAATGGCAAGCCAGCGTCGGGGCAGATCGAAGGCCGCACGCTGCTTGTCGAATTCCTGAGGGAGAACCTGGGCCTGACCGGCACGCATGTCGGATGCGACACCAGCCAGTGCGGCGCCTGCGTGGTGCATGTCGATGGTCGCGCGGTGAAGGCCTGCACGATGTTCGCTGCCGAGGCCGAAGGCGCCGGCGTGACCACGATCGAGGGCATGGCCGAGACCGACGGCACGCTGCACCCCATTCAGGCCGCGTTCAAGGAGCATCACGGGCTGCAATGCGGCTTTTGCACGCCGGGCATGGTAATGTCGGCGGCAGCCCTTCTGGACGAGAACCCGACACCCACGGAGGCCGAGGTGCGCGATTACCTCGAAGGCAATATCTGTCGCTGCACGGGCTATCATAACATCGTCAAGGCGGTTCTGGCCGCCTCTGGGCAGGATGTCAGCCGCATCGCGGCGGAATGAGGGCATTCCAGGGGGCGCTGCCCCCGCGCCTGCGGCGCTCCCCCGGAGTATTTCGGGAAAGATGAAGGCGCGGCGGGGGCACGGGGGGTGAGACCCGCAACATTTGGGAGGATCGAGACATGCCAAAGGATGGGGGCATCGGCGCCAGCAGCAAGCGGCGCGAGGACGTGCGGTTCCTGACCGGGACCGGTAATTATACCGATGACATCAACCTGCGAGGCCAGGCCTATGTGCATTTCCTGCGCTCGGACGTGGGGCATGGGCGGCTGACGAGCGTGGATACCAGCGCCGCCGAGGCCATGCCCGGCGTGCTGCGCGTTTTCACCGGCAAGGATTTCGAGGGCATCGGCGGGCTGCCTTGCGGCTGGCAGGTGACCGACCGCTTTGGCGAGGTGATGCAGGAGCCGGGGCATCCGGTGCTGGCGCAGGGCAAGGTGCGCCACGTGGGCGATCCGATCGCCGCGGTGGTGGCCGAGACACGCGAGCAGGCCCGCGACGCCGCCGAGGCGATCGAGCTGGATATCGAGGAACTGCCCGCCGTTGTCGACATGAAGGCGGCGCTGGAGGACGGCGCGCCGAAGGTGCATGACGATTTGACCTCGAACTTGTGCTATGACTGGGGCTTTGTCGAGGAGAACAAGGCGGCGGTCGATGAGGCGTTCGAGAAAGCTGCCCACGTCACCACGCTGGAACTGGTCAACAACCGCCTGATTGCCAATCCGATGGAGCCACGTGTCGCGGTGGCCGATTTCAACCGGTCGACGGGGGATCACACGCTATATACGACGAGCCAGAACCCGCATGTGATCCGGTTGCTGATGGGGGCCTTCGTGCTGGGCATCCCCGAGCACAAGCTGCGCGTGGTGGCCCCCGACGTGGGCGGCGGGTTTGGCTCGAAGATCTTTCATTATGCCGAGGAGGCGTTCTGCACCTTTGCCGCCAAGGCGCTCAACCGGCCCGTCAAGTGGACCTGCTCTCGGTCCGAGGCGTTCATGACAGATGCCCATGGCCGCGATCACGTGACGAAGATCGAACTGGCGCTGGATGCCGACAACAATTTCGCCGCGCTGCGCACGGACACGCATGCCAATATGGGGGCGTATCTGTCGACCTTCGCGCCGTCTATCCCCACTTGGCTGCACGGCACGCTGATGGCCGGCAACTACAAGACGCCGCTGATCTACGTGAACGTCAAGGCGGTCTTTACCAACACGGTGCCGGTCGATGCCTATCGCGGCGCCGGGCGCCCCGAGGCGACGTACCAGCTGGAACGTGTCATCGACAAGGCGGCGCGCGAGCTTGGCGTCGATCCGCTGGCCTTGCGGCGGCAGAACTTCATCACCGAGTTTCCCTATGCCACCCCGGTGGCGGTGGAATACGATACCGGCGACTACCACGCGACGGTCGACAAGCTGGAGGAGATCGCCGACCTCAAGGGCTTCGACGCGCGCCGCAAGGAAAGCGAGGCGAAGGGTCTGCTGCGCGGGCTTGGCGTCAACTGCTATATCGAGGCCTGCGGCATCGCGCCCTCGAACCTCGTGGGACAACTTGGTGCGCGCGCCGGACTGTACGAGAGCGCCACGGTACGGGTCAACGCCACCGGCGGGCTCACCGTTATGACCGGCAGCCACAGCCACGGGCAGGGGCACGAGACCTCGTTTGCGCAAGTGGTGGCCGAGATGATCGGCATCGACGCCGACCAGATCGAGATCGTGCATGGCGACACGGCCAATTCGCCGATGGGTATGGGCACCTATGGCAGCCGTTCGATCGCCGTGGGCGGGTCCGCCATGGTGCGCGCCACCGAGAAGATCATCAACAAGGCGCGCAAGATCGCCGCGCATCTGATGGAGGCCGCCGAGGCCGATATCGAGCTTAAGGACGGCCAGTTCACCGTCGCGGGCACAGACAAGTCGGTGGCCTGGGGCGATGTCACCCTCGCGGCCTACGTGCCGCACAACTACCCGCTCGAGGATATCGAGCCGGGGCTGGAGGAAACCGCGTTTTACGACCCTGCGAACTTCACCTATCCTTCGGGTGCCTATGCCTGCGAGGTCGAGGTCGATCCCGAGACCGGCCGCGTGACCATCGAACGCTTTGCCGCCGCCGATGATTTCGGCAACGTGATCAACCCGATGATCGTGGACGGGCAAGTGCATGGCGGCATCGGGCAGGGGATCGGGCAGGCGCTGCTTGAGGCGTGCGTCTATGACGAGAACGGCCAGCTTCAAAGCGGCTCCTACATGGATTACGCCATGCCGCGGGCTGATGACGTGCCGTTCTTCCAGGTGGATCATTCGTGCCAGACCCCCTGCACGCATAACCCGCTCGGCGTGAAGGGCTGTGGCGAGGCCGGCGCGATCGGCACGCCGCCGGCGGTCGTCAACGCGGTGATCGACGCGCTGCATTCGGGCGGCAAGCCCGTCACCCATATCGACATGCCACTGTCGCCGTCGCGTGTGTGGCAGGCGATGCAGGCATAAGGAGAGCGATCATGTACGCATTCGAGATCGAACGCCCCACGCGCCTTGCCGACGCGGTCAAGCTTCTGTCCGACAGCACCGATGGTGCGGTTCTTGGTGGTGGGCAGACGCTGATTCCCTCGCTGAAACAGCGGCTTGCCGCGCCGGATCGGCTGATCTGCCTGTCGGGCATCAAGGAAATGCAGGGCATCTGCACCGCCGATGACGGCGCGCTCTGCATCGGCGCGGGCACCACCCATGCGGATGTGTCCGCCGGCGCCGGGGCGTACCCTGCGCTCGCCGCACTTGCCGCCAATATCGGCGACCCTGCGGTGCGCAACCGGGGGACCATCGGCGGCAGCCTGGCCAACAACGACCCGTCGGCGTGCTATCCGGCGGCGGCGCTCGCCTCTGGCGCGAGGATCATCACATCGGATCGCGAGATCGACGCGGACGACTTCTTCGAGGGGATGTTCGCGACTGCCCTCGGGGAGGACGAGATCATCACCGAGATCCGCTTCCCGGTGCCGCAAAAAGCCTATTACGAGAAGTTCGAGCAGCCCGCGTCGCGCTTCGCACTTGTCGGCGTGTTCGTCGCGAAATTTGCGGATGGCGTGCGGGTGGCTGTCACAGGCGCGTCCGAAGACGGCGTATTCCGCTGGTCCGAGGCCGAGGCGGCGCTGTCGTCGAACTTTTCATCGGACGCTGTCACGGGGCTGATCCTGTCGGGCGATGACATGATCGACGACATGCACGGATCCGGGGCCTACCGCGCGCACCTGGTGGGCGTGTTGACCCGCCGTGCAGTGGACGCGGCCCGCTGAACACCGGCCTGTTGCGCGACCGGGGCAGGGCGTCATCGTCCGGTGCGCAAAGGTCGTCCGGTACGGGCATGCTCGACATTTTTTGCGGATGCGCGCGGCCGGTGGCGCAATGGGCAAAACGGCCCCTTGCGCGCCTCTACGGGCTTGGCTATGGGCAGTCTAAGGGTGATTAGCTCAGTTGGTAGAGCGCTTCGTTTACACCGAAGATGTCGGGAGTTCGAGTCTCTCATCACCCACCATCCCAACCCTTTGGAGTCAAATCAGAGCCTTGCAAACAAGACTCTTCGCCCGTTTTGAGGTTACAGGTTTGATTGCAAAGGGGCACCGACCCGGCAGGCAAGCGTGAGCCGCAAAGGGCGCTACCATGCCGGGCCAGTGGTGCTGGTAGACCTGCGCAGAATCATCGGCAAGACCGAGCCGCGCAGCCCGTTGGCTGGCGATTACTGGCAGGCGCTCAAGTGACTGCCCGGTGCCGTCGGTGTCGTGGCATTTTTCCGGTGCCTGAGTTTAGCGGCATGATGGCGTGTCGCGCGGCGGCGCGGGGTCTGCCTGTGCGGATCGGATCGGCCTCGATGGGCCATGGCAGACCCGGCGCGAGGGTCCCCATAAGGGATGAAAGCCGGAATGGTGGCGACCGTGGCGCGTCCGCGCCCACGACGTCTCAGTCTCGTTCGATGTCCGACAGTTTGCCGGCCAGCCGACTTTGAAGAAGCTCGCCGGATTCCTCGAGCACCGGGTAGGCGATCATCGCGAAAGCGGTGTTCAGCGATTTGAGTGCGCGCAAAAGATCGAGGTGCAGCCCGCTTGTCTCGATGGTCTCCGGATAGCCTTTGCGCAGGCGTTTCAGATGTTTGCGTTCAAGCGATTGTGCCAGATCGCGGACCTTTTCCTTTTGCTCGACAAGGTCGCGGGCAAGGCCGGTATCCTCGGACATCAGCACGGAAATGCCATGTTGCACATTGTTGAGGACGACATCGTGGAACTCCACGAGCTCGCGCCAGCCGTCCTTGGAAAAGACAAGCGTCTCTTCGTTCTTGCGATTTGCGATGGCGACGATCTTTCGGCCGATCACATCCGCGCCGGCCTCGAGGTTCACCGCGATGCCCGAAAGCTCGAACGCGCGGCTTCGAACGGAGCGGTCGCCATCCCGGCCCCGGACCCCCGCGAGATAGACACGGATGTCGAGGGACATGCGCTCGATCTCCATGACCTCGGCCTGAATGGCGCGGGCGGCCGCGTCGTCATATGTCTCCAGCAGCAGGGCCGACCTGCGCAGCAGCGACTCTACCCGTTCGCCAACCTGAACGAGTTCGCGCAGGGCGCAGGCAAAGGCGCGTTTGGGTTGATCCTGAACCGACGGGTCAAGCGCGGTACGCCGCGCATCGGCCGTGGCGGCGGCCGAGGGGTCGGGGATAAGGCGTTCTGCCACGCGCATCGTGATACCTGCGAAAGGCAAAAAAAGAAACAGCAATCCGGCATTGAACAGAAGATGCAGGCTAAGCGCCTGTTGTCCGGCATCGGCCCCGACCAGATGATCGGCCAGCCCGGTTTGCATCAGTCCAGCGAGGGCCAGCGCCGCACCGCCGCCGCGCAAGGCAACGTTGGACCAGACCACGCGCCGAACCATGGCCTCGGCCTTGAGGGTCAGGAAGACGGCAATCACCGATCCGCCGAGATTAGCGCCCAGCACCATTGCAAGCGCGGCCTCTGGCGGCAAGAGACCCTGGGCCGCCAGTGTGGCAAAGAGCAACACCGCCGCCACGCTCGAATGCACGAGCCAGGCGAAAAGTGCTGCGATGACGAAGGCGGTCACGCTGTCGCGAGCAAGATAGACCATCGCGGCGCGGGCGCCCTCGCTATCCATCAAGGGCAGGCTGGACCGGCGGATCAGGTCGAGGGACACGAACACCAAGGCCAGCCCGATGAGGATACGCCCGACCTGCCGCAATTGCCGCCGCGAACTTCGCAGGAAGATCAGGACGCCGGACAGCATCAGGATCGGGGTGATCGCCGACAGCTTGGAATTGAGAATGAGCGCCACCACAGCCGACCCCAGATCCGCGCCAAGCATGATCGCGAGACCGGCCAGACCGCCGATCGTGCCCGCCGATACGAAACCCGCCATGAGCACGACCACGGCGGTAGAGCTTTGCATCAGCACCGCCGCGAAACCGCCGCATCCCGCGGCTGCGAACCGGTTCGCCGTCGAGCGCCGCAGCCACAGGCGCAACCGACCGCCGAACGCGCGTTCAAAGCCGGTGCGCACCAGACGCACGGCCCATATCAGCAGGGCCGCAGCCGCAGCCATGTTGAGAACGAACATGATCGGGGTGTTATCCATCAAAACCCACAATCGGCCGCGTGCCGATGGTTCACAAGGTCAAAACTCATATGGTCATCGGCCTTTTCCCGCGGTACGATATAACTTGCGCCAGCAGTGCGTGCTTGGGGTGCGCCGGTCTCGGACGATCTCGTCATCGGACCCCGCCGGTCTAATTCGGCCTCAGCTCAGGCGCGGTGGCACCACGTTTGCCGAAGGTGCCAGATACAGGACGTGCCCGGAACTGTCCATGACGGATGCCATTCACATGGCCAGCCGAGGCCCCCGATCCCTCGGGGCGTCTGCACGGCGATCGGGTGGACGTCTCCGTATTGTCGCCGTTGTCGCCGGGTCGTTCTGCACGGGCTACGTCCCCATGGATGCGCAAAACGGTGGCCCGATGGCCGGAATTGGATGGGCAGGTTCGGGAAATCCTCACAGTCAGCCGGCTTGGCGGGCAAGGTCGCTTGACTGGCTTTCGCGTGCTGAGCTATCGGATCACGGATGAGCAGCCCCCGTGACCCCAATCCGGCCCCATTGTGGCTACTGATTTTGCTGCAGGCCGGCATCTCGGCGTCGAGCCTTGTGGTCGAGATCGTCGCCGGGCGCATGATCGCCCCCTATGTCGGGATGAGCCTCTACACTTGGACATCCATCATCGCGGTGGTGCTTGCCGGGTTCTCGGTAGGGCATTGGTGGGGCGGGCGGATCGCGGGTCGCGATACCGGGCGCGCGCTGCGGATCACAGGCTGGACGATGGTTGCGGCCGCCTGTGTGACCGCGGGGGCGACGCTACTACTGCGGGCTGTGGCCGGTCCGGTTCTCGACCTCTTGCCGCATCCGCTGGCAACCATAACGACGCTCAGCATGCTTGTGTTCTTCCTGCCCTCGCTTTTCGCGGGCGTGCCGGCGCCTATCCTGACCGTGGCCGCGATGCGCGGTCGCGCCCAGTCCGAACGGGCGCTTGGCGCGATGTTTGCCGCCGGCGCTGTCGGCGCCATTGCCGGGACGCTTCTGGCGGGATTTCTGTTCGTGCCGTGGATCGGGTCGGTCGCGACGCTGATGGTGATCGGCGCGACGTATGCGGTCGCCGCAGGCACCTGTTTCTGGCTCGGGCGCGCGTCGCTGCGCCAGTCCTGCGGTGCGGGTGCAGGCATGGTGTGTGCCGTTCTGATCGGCTTCGGGGCCGCAGGCCTGCCGCCGATATGCGATCGCGAAAGCAGTTATTATTGCATACGGACCGTGGCCGTGTCGGACGATCCCGAGGACCCGGTCAACCTTATGGTCGTCGATCATCTTGCGCACGGGATCAGCGCGCGGAACGCCCCGCGCGTCATGTTCACCGAGCATGCGGCCATGCTGGACGCGTTGCCCCGGATGCGGATGCAACGTACCGACTTCACGTCGTTTCACATCGGCGGCGGATCCTATTCCGTGCCCCGCGCCTGGGCGGATCGGGGGATTTCCGGAATCACGATCGCCGAGATCGATCCCGAGGTCACGGCCGTGGCTGTCGACAATTTCTGGTTCGACCCCCGGACCGCGACGATCCTGCACGCGGATGCCCGTCTTGCCCTTCGCAACAGTGCGCAGCGGTTCGACGTGATCGTCGGCGATGCCTTTACCGACATCGCCGTGCCAGAACACATGGTGACGCTGGAGTTTTTCACCCTCGTGTCCGACCGTCTGGCATCGGGCGGGATCTTTGCCATGAACCTGCTTGATAATGCCGACCGGCTTGACGCGCTTGCAGCGGTTGTTGCGACCTTGCAAGAGGTGTTTCCAAGCGTCGAGGTCTGGACCGCAGCGCAGCCCCCGCGGGCCGGCGAGCGTCGCGTTTTCGTCTTGCTGGCCGGAGAGCGGGACAGCCCCGTCTCGGCGATCGAGACACCAGCCCCGGACATGACGCGGTTTCAGCCCTTGGCGCCAGCCTTTGTCGACACCATCCTGCGACGCAGGAACGCGCAAATCCTGACGGATGATCATGCGCCGATGACGCATCTCATGGGGTTTGATCCCGTGGCGCAGTAAGGCCGCGGGCGCAGTCCGAGCCGCACCTCTGCCGCGCCGTGCGTCGCCTTGACAGGGCCGGTCTTGTGTCATCGCCGCCCGGTTGTCCGGTCCGTGATCGCGCACATGGAACGCCAGCGGCCCGGCCATTGCACTGACACCGATTTTTCGTTGCGGCCCTTTGGAATGCGCCGCATGCTCAGGGGCCAATCCTTGCGGGACTGGTCGCGCGGGGTTTGCCGATGAAAGGGAAATGCATGAACGACACCGTCGAGACACAGGGATCACACGCCTCCGGCGACGGCCAAGGGTCATCCGGCAAGAGGGTCTGGGCTTTGCGTGTGCTCGGGCTGGTGATGGCGCTTCTGGTGTGGGTCCTGCTGGGCGCGGCCGAGAACCTGGGCGGCGATGCGCGCGCGGTCGCGGCGATCGCCACGCTGATGGCCGTCTGGTGGATGACCGAGGCGGTGCCGCTGCCGGCAACCTCGCTTTTGCCCATCGTGCTTTTGCCCGCGTTGACCGCGACGACGGTAGGCGAGGCGACGGCGCCCTATGCAAGCTCTTTGGTGTTCCTGTTCGTTGGCGGTTTTCTGATCGCCATCGCGATGGAAAAATGGGATCTGCACCGCCGCGTCGCGCTTCTGGTTCTGGACCGCGTGGGCGTGTCACCCAAGCGGATCGTCCTGGGCATGATGATCGCGACCGGATTTTTGTCGATGTGGGTGTCCAACACAGCCACCACGCTGATGATGCTGCCGATCGGCCTGTCGGTCCTTGCGCTGGTGGTCGAGCGCAGTTCGGGTGAACAAAGCGGCGCCGAGATGCATGAAAACCTGAAGGCCGGGACGATTTCCGACGTGGTGGACGATCCCAACGTCAAGATGTTCGGGATCTGCCTCGTGCTGGCCATTGCGTGGTCGGCCTCGATGGGCGGGCTTGGCACGCTGCTGGGGTCGCCGCCGAATGCCATCGTGGCGGCCTATGCCGCCGACGAGTTGGGGCGCCCGATCGGGTTTCTCGAATGGATGCTGCTTGGCGTGCCGCTGGCCGCGATCTTCATCGTTATCGGCTGGGTCTTGATGGTGAACGTGCTGTATCGCTTCACGCTCGACTCGATCCCCGGCGGGCAGGACATGATTCGCAGCCAGATCGCCGATCTCGGCCCGATGAGCCAGGCCGAGAAGATGGTGGCCGGGGTGTTCGTGGGCGCGGCCTTCCTGTGGATCGTGCCGGGGCTGCTGGCGAACATTCCGGGCCTCGGGTTCCTTGACGTGCTGAACGACACGGCCATCGCCATTTCCGCCGGGATCGCGCTGTTTTTGCTGCCGGGGCGCGGACGTGGCGAGATGGTGCTGACTTGGGACGACGCCGAAAAGGGATTGCCCTGGGGCGTGCTTCTGCTGTTCGGTGGCGGGCTGAGCCTTGCCAGCGGCGTGGCCTCATCGGGGCTCGATGACTGGTTCGGGGCACAGGTCACCGGGCTGGGCAGCCTGGCGCCGATCCTGCTGATCGGTTCGGTCGTTCTGATCGTGCTCTTCCTGACCGAGATCACCTCGAACACCGCGACCGCGGCGACGTTCATCCCTGTGCTTGGGGGTGTCGCGCTCGGCATCGGGGCCGAGCCGTTGCAGCTGTTGATTCCGGCCGCTTTCGCGGCGACCTGCGCCTTCATGCTGCCCGTGGGCACGCCGCCGAATGCCATCGTCTTCGGGACGGGAAACGTGACCATCGGGCAGATGATCCGGGGCGGGGTGGTGCTCAACGTCGTGGGCGTTCTGCTGATCACCGGGCTTTTCTACCTGTTGGGCGGGCTTGTCCTCGGGATCTGACGGCCGCGAACCAGCATATCCAGATCACGACCCGGCGGAGCCTTATTCATGTGGCTTTTGTCGCCGACAGATGCGCGGCGCATGGGGTGGGTCCGTCGCCGCGGCGCGTGTCCGGACCTGGCGTCTCGGGGATTGCCGTGTCGGTTGCCGATCTGATCGGCAATCTCACATCGGAGCGCCGGGGATGGCCCGCCCGAACACGAAAAGACGCCGCGGAATACCGCGACGTCCTACGTCTTTACTGCAAGCTTCGCCGCATCCGGGATGCGACGCGGGATCCTCAGCCTTGGCGGGCCTTGAACTTGCGGTGGGTCTTGTTGATGACGTAGACGCGGCCTTTGCGGCGCACGACACGGCAATCGCGATGCCGGTTCTTGAGCGAACGCAGCGAATTACGAACCTTCATGGTCGTCTCCTGTCAGTGCGGCGCGGGCCAGCGCCTCGGGTTGCGGGTGTCCGGCGGCTGGCGCAGGACAGTGAATTCATGGTGGGCGATACTAGGTTCGAACTAGTGACCCCTTCGATGTCAACGAAGTGCTCTACCGCTGAGCTAATCGCCCCTGAATACCATGTACAAGCTGCGCCGCCGCCGTGTGGCGGTCACGTCTCGCGTAGGTTCGGAGCGTATAAAAGGAGTCGAACGGGGGATCAAGGGCTTTTAGGCGACTGATTAAGGTCTATGATATGGAAAAGTGATGGAGCGCGCGTGCCGATGGATGCCTACCACCTGACGATGCCCGACCGGCGCACCACATCGGTGGTTTTCGCCTCGCCGCATAGCGGGCGGGCGTATTCCGGGGCTTTCCTGCGGCGCATCGCGCTTGACAAACATTCGGTGCGATCCTCGGAGGATGCGTTTGTCGACCAGCTTTTCGACCACGCCCCGCAGGCGGGCGCCCCCTTCATCAAGGCCGGCGCGCCTCGGGCCTATGTCGATCTCAACCGCAGCGCGGACGAGCTTGATCCCGCGCTGATCGACGGGGTGCCGCGTCAAGGCCATAACCCGCGCATAGCCTCTGGGCTGGGGGTCATTCCGCGTGTCGTGGCCAACGGGCGGGCGATCTATTCCGGCAAGCTGAGCCTGATCGAGGCGCGCAACCGGATAGAGACGTACTGGCGCCCCTACCATGCCGCGCTGAAGGCCCAGCTTGATGCGGCCCACCTGATGTTCGGCGAGGCCATTCTCGTCGATTGTCACTCGATGCCGCATGAGGCAATGGATTCGGTGGCCCGGCGCGGGATATCCAGGCCCGAGATCGTGCTGGGGGACCGGTTCGGCGCCGCGGCCGATGGCGCGGTGGTGGACCGGATCGAGGCCGCCTTCACGCGGGCCGGGCTGGTCGTCACGCGCAACAGCCCGTTCGCCGGGGCCTACATAACGCAGACATATGGGCGCCCCGCACGCGGACGGCATGCCGTCCAGGTCGAGATCGACCGCGCGCTTTACATGGACGAGCGTCGGGTTCTGCCGTCGCGCAATTTCGACGCCTTCCGCACCCTGCTACTTGGCGTCGTGCGCGAGATCGCCGAAATCGGACGATCGAACACGGTGCCGCTGGCGGCGGAATGATCCGTCACCGCAAGGCGCGGCCTTTCACGATCGCGTCGGTGCCGAACCTGGACCGGATGCGGTCTGTCGCGCGCTCGGCGTCGGCGCGCCGCGCCGCCTGCGGGTCGAGCAGGTCACCGGACCGGTCCGCGCCGTCCTCGGGCACCAGACCGGACATTCCCACGCCGATCAGGCGGTACGCGGCCCCGTGGGGCACCTCGTCCATCAGGGCGCGGGCCGCGCGATAAAGCGTATCGGCCATCTGAGTCGCATCGCGCAGGCTGGTCCGCCGCGTCAGAAGCGTGTGATCGGCGCGCTTGAGCTTGAGCGTGACAACCCGCCCCGCGAGCGCCTTGGCCTTGGCCCGGTCCGCGACCTTTTCCGACAGCCGCCACAAATGCCCGTCGAGCAGATCCGGGTCGGCGGTGTCTTCGGAGAACGTCGTCTCGTTCGAGATCGACTTGACCGGCGCATCGGCCGAGACCCGCCTGCGATCCTGCCCGCGCGCGAGGTGCCAGAGGCGATCCCCCATGGTGCCGAACCGCGCCAGCAGGTCGCGTCGCTCCCATCTCAGAAGATCGGCGAACGTGTGGATGCCGGCCCGGTTCAGCGCGCGCAGGGTGGACTGGCCGACGCCCCAGATCAGGCCGACGGGCTTGTTCCGCAGAAAGGCGGCCGTGTCACATGCGCCGATCACCGAGAACCCGTGCGGCTTGTCGAGATCCGAGGCGATCTTGGCGAGGAACTTGTTGTGGCTCAGCCCGATGGATCCGGTCACCCCCAATTCGTCGCGCATCCGCCGCACCAGCCGTGCCAGCATCACCGACGGCGGCGCGCCGTGCAGCCGTGCCGTTCCGGTCAGGTCGAGAAACGCCTCGTCGAGCGACAAGGGTTCCACCGCCGGGGTCAGGTCTAGCATCATGGCGCGGATGGCGCGGGACACCTCCGCATAGACCGCCATGCGCGGGCGGATCACCACCGCCCCGGGGCAGAGCCGCAGCGCCTGGAACATCGGCATGGCAGAGCGCACACCGTGGATGCGCGCGATGTAGCACGCGGTCGAGACGACGCCGCGCTGTCCGCCACCGATGATCACCGGCTTGTCGATCAGGTCCGGGTTGTCACGCTTTTCGACGCTGGCATAGAAGGCGTCGCAATCCATGTGCGCAATCGACAGATCCCACAGTTCCGGGTGCGTCACGACCCGTGGCCCGCCACAGTCGGGGCAGCGGTGCGCGGTGTCGAAGCGGCTCAGGCAGTCGCGGCAAAGACTGGTCATGATGCGCGTGTCCTAACGCTGATGGATGCCGTGTGACGGGCGGCTGATATGGCTTGTCTGCATGGGTCCGAAGGGATAATGACGATGATGCTGCGACAGCAAGGCCCCGCTCATGACCCACCGCTTTCCCGTGCGCGTGTACTACGAGGATACCGATATGGGCGGTATCGTCTACCATGCCAATTACCTCAAGTTCATCGAACGGGCCCGCAGCGCATGGGTCCGTGATCTCGGCATCGACCAGAACGCCATGCGGTCGCGTGACGGGCTGATCTTTGCCGTGCGGCGCGTCGAGGCCGATTACCTCGGCCCGGCCCGGTTCGATGACGCGCTCGAGGTCGAGACGCGCACGATCAATGTCACCGGCGCGCGCCTCGTGATGGAGCAGACGGTGTCGCGCGGGGGCGAAAAGCTGTTTAAGGCGGTGGTCACGGTGGTCTGTCTGACCGAGGCGGGCGCGCCGGCACGGCTTCCGGCGAATATCCGCCTGCGCCTTCACTGACGCGTGAGACCCTGACGCCGGGGCCGGCGGGGATGTGTTGGCGTTTCGTCCGGAAATGGGATACGTTGCGGCGCAATAAGGCGGGATAACCGGCCACCTATCAAAAGAGCAGGCAAATGGAAGCAGAAACCCTGGCATTGGCACAGGAGATGGATTTCTCCATGTGGGCGTTGTTCGCGCAGTCGACGCTCGTCGTGAAACTGGTGATCCTCGTCCTGATCGTGGCGTCCTTCTGGGCGTGGTCGATCATCATCCAGAAACTCATCGCCTTTCGCAAGGCACGCCGCGAGGCGGATCTGTTCGATCAGCGCTTCTGGTCGGGCGAGCCACTAGATGGGCTGTTCGAGGAGATTGGGCCCGATCCGGACGGTCGATCCGAACGCATCTTCGCTGCCGGGATGCAGGAATGGCGGCGCAGTCACCGCACCGATGGCGCGCTGATCGCCGGGGCCACCGCGCGGATCGACCGCAGCATGGATGTGGCCATCGCCCGCGAATCGGAAAGCCTGCAAAGCGGTCTGCAGGTATTGGCGACGGTCGGATCGACATCGCCCTTCATCGGCCTGTTCGGCACGGTCTGGGGGATCATGTACGCGTTCATCAACATCGCCGAGCAGCAGAACACCAATCTTGCCGTCGTGGCGCCCGGCATCGCCGAGGCGCTTCTGGCCACGGGGCTCGGGCTTCTCGCCGCGATCCCGGCGGTGATCTTTTATAACAAGCTGAGCGCGGACAGCGACCGGATCGTCGCCGGCTACGAGGCGTTCGCTGACGAGTTCTCGACCATCCTCAGCCGCCAGTTGGACAGCTAGGCCATGGGCGCGGGTGTCGTTCGGAAATCAGGCGGCAGACGGCGGCGCGGGCGCAGCCGCGCACAGCCGATGTCCGAAATCAACGTCACGCCGTTCGTGGACGTGATGCTGGTGCTTCTGATCATCTTCATGGTCGCGGCGCCGCTGATGGTCGTCGGCGTGCCCGTCGAGTTGCCACGGACCGCCGCAAATTCCCTGCCGGGCCAGGAAGAAGAGCCGCTGACCGTGACGATCACCTCCGATGGTGCGGTGATGATCCAGACCACCGAGGTGCCGCGCGCCGATCTCGTCGCGCGCCTGCAGGCAATCGCGACCGAGCGCGACAGCACGCGCGTGTTCCTGCGCGCCGACGGGGCGGTGCCCTATTCGACGGTGGTGCAGGTGATGGGCGCGCTCGATCGTGGCGGGTTCGGCAATATCGGGCTGGTGACGGATGCGGGCGGCCCGACGCTGGACGGGCAGGGCGACTAGGGGCAGGGCGCGTGAATACCGGTCAGATCATATCGGGGACGGGTCATCTGGCCCTGATCGGCTGGGCCCTGATCGGGGGCAGTTTCCAGTCGGCGCCGCCACCGGTCGAGGTGATGCAGGCAACGACCGTATCCGAGGCGGAATACGCGGCGATCATGGATCGCGCCTCGTCGCCCGACGCCGTGGCGAACGTTGATACGCCCGATCCGCCGGCGCCGGGAACGGCGGCCCCGGCCCCGAACGCGCCGGCCGACGCGGCGCCCCGTGCGGACGCGCCCGGTGGCAGCGATGCGTCGCAGCCCGACACCGCCCCGGATGTCAGCGGACTGAGCCCCCCCGCGCCGGACGGGATAGAGGATGCGCCGCCCGTCATGCAGGTACCGCAGGACGACATGGCCGTCATGGTGCCCGAGGTGTCGCCCCGTCCGCAGCCGCGTCCCGCGCCGCGCGTGGCGCCCGAGCCCGCGGCGCAGCCCGATCCGGACGTGCAGGTTGACGATGTGACCCAGCCCGAGGTCGCACCCGAGGCGGGCGCCGACATGCCCGAGGAGCCGTCCGAGGCCACAGCCCCGGAAGAGGCCGCGCCCGAGATCGTGACCGAGGCCGAAGAACCCGCGCAAGATGCACCATCGGCATCGCTGCGCCCGCGTTCGCGCCCCGAGCGTGCCGATCCGCCAGAGGATGCGCCAACGGCGACGGCCGAGGCCGAGACGCCGCCCGAATCGCAGCCTGCCCCCGATCCCCCATCGCCCGACCGCGATGCCATCGAAGAGACGCTTGCCGGGATCCTTGGCGAGGCGCAGCAAAGCCCCGACACGCCGGGCACGCCAAGCGGCCCGCCGTTGACCGGCGGCGAGCGGGACGCGCTGCGCATCGCCGTGCAGCGCTGCTGGAACGTTGGCAGCCTGAGTTCCGAGGCCCTGCGCACCAGCGTCGTGGTCGCGGTGAGCATGACCGAAAACGGTCGACCCCGAACAGATTCCATTCGTCTGGTCGGCTCCACGGGCGGCGGCGACGCGGCGGCCAAACAGGCCTTCGAGGCGGCACGCCGGGCGATCATCCGCTGCGGCACGGACGGGTTCGACCTGCCGACCGAGAAATACGACCAGTGGCGCGAGATCGAAATGACGTTCAATCCTGAAAGCATGAGGATAAAATGATGCGGTACATGATCAGCCTTCTCGCGGCGCTGGCGCTATGGGTGATGCCCGCGCTGGCCCAGAACAGCGGCCCGCTGCGGATCGAGATCACCGAAGGCGTGATCGAGCCGATGCCCTTTGCCGCGCCCGATTTCGTGGCCGATACCGCCGAGGCGCGAGACATGGCGCGCGAGCTGTCGCGCGTGATCGCCGCCGATCTCAGTGGTACGGGATTGTTTCGGGAAATTCCGCAGGATGCCCATATCAGCCGCATCACCAGTTTCCAGAGCCCCGTGCAATACGCCGACTGGCGCGCGGTCAATGCACAGGCCCTGATCACCGGGGCGGTGCGTCTCGAAGGGGCGGGGCGGCTGGTGGTACAATTCCGCATTCACGATGTCTTCGCCGGGCAGGAGCTTGGCAACGGTCTGCAATTCGTGGGCACCCGCGAGGGCTGGCGCCGGATCGCGCACAAGGTGGCCGACGAGGTCTATTCACGCATCACCGGCGAGGGCGGGTATTTCGACAGCCGTGTCGTCTATGTCTCGGAAACCGGCCCCAAGGATCAGCGCGCCAAGCGGCTAGCGATCATGGATTACGACGGCGCCAACGTCCAGTATCTGACCGACAGTTCCAGCATCGTGCTTGCCCCGCGATTCTCGCCCACCGGCGACCGGGTGCTCTATACCAGCTACGAGACCGGCTTTCCCCGGATCTATATGCTCGACGTGGCAACCGTGGGGCGCCGCGTGCTGCCGACACTGGACGGCACGATGAGCTTTGCGCCGCGCTTCGCACCCGATGGGCGCACCGTGGTCTATTCCCTGACCCAGGGCGGCAATACCGATCTCTACCGGATGAACACCAGCACCGGCGACAGCACCCGGCTGACCTCGGCGCCGTCGATCGAGACCGCGCCCAGCTATAGCCCGGACGGTCAGCGGATCGTGTTCGAAAGCGACCGCTCGGGCACGCCGCAACTGTATGTCATGCCGGCCGGCGGCGGCGAGGCGACCCGCATCAGTTTCGGGCAGGGCCGTTACGGCACGCCCGTCTGGTCCCCGCGCGGTGATCTCATCGCCTTTACCAAGCAGTCGGGGGGGCGGTTTCACATCGGCGTGATGCGCAACGATGGCAGCGAAGAGCGTCTGCTGACCGCCTCGTTCCTCGACGAAGGCCCGACATGGGCCCCGAATGGCAGGGTGATCATGTTCACTCGCGAAAGCCGGGGCGCGCAGGGCGAGGCGCGGCTCTACTCCGTGGACATATCGGGGCGCAACCTCAAGCAGGTGGACACCCGCGGCGGCGCGAGCGATCCGTCCTGGGGGCCTTTGCAGAACTGACGCAGCACCGCACGGCGCGCGTTCCCTCGGGGCGCGGGCTGTGCTAGACACGGACCGAACACATGAAAACAGACGGGGCGACCATGAGCTTTACGAGCAAGACACTGATCCTGTGCGCCGGTCTGGCGCTGGCAGCCTGCACAAATCCCGACCGGTTCGAGGACCAGGCCGGCGTTGGCGCGGGCCGTGACGGCGGCGCAGCCGGCCTTTCGGGCGCAGCGCAGGACCCGTCATCGCAGGCATATTTTCAGCAGGCCATCGGTGACCGCGTCCTCTTTGCCGTCGATCAGTCGAACCTGAGCCCCGAGGCCGAGGCCACCCTGAATGGCCAGGCCGAGTGGCTGATGTCGAACCGCGACTACAGCGCCGTCATCGAAGGCCATGCCGACGAGCAGGGCACACGCGACTACAACCTCGCGCTCGGGGCGCGGCGGGCGAACGCGGTGCACGAATATCTCGTCAGCCGCGGCGTCGCGTCCAACCGCCTGCGGGTCGTGAGTTACGGCAAGGAACGCCCGATCGAGATCTGCAGCCAAGAAAGCTGTTATGCCAAGAACCGCCGCGCGGTGACGGTGCTGACCGCACGTCCCAGCAGCTGACCGCCCCCCGGAGGAGATCCATGCGCCACCTCGCCGCAGCATTCGTCGCCGCGCTCGTCATGGCCCCGGTCGGGGCGGCGGGTCAGACCACGCAGACGCTGGCCGATATCCGCCAAGAGCTGACGGTGCTGTCCGTCGAATTGAAGAGACTGCAGCGGGAATTGAGTACCACCGGGGGCGTGAGCCAGCCCTCTGGCGGTGGATCGATCATCGACCGGGTCAACGCGATCGAAAGCGAGCTTCAGCGCCTGACCGGCAAGACCGAAGAGCTGGAATTCCGCATTGATCGCGTGGTCGCGGATGGCACCAACCGTCTTGGCGACCTTGAGTTCCGGCTTTGCGAACTGGAACCCGAGTGCGACATTTCCGATTTCGAACCCGGCAGTACGCTTGGCGGGGTAGCCCCGCCCCGGAGCGATGCAGGGGCGATTCCTGTGCCCGGCCCTGCGGATGAGGGCCCCTCGCAGACCGGCTCGGACGAAGAGCCGCAGCTTGCCGTCGGGGAACGTGACGATTTCGACCGCGCCGTAGCCTCTTTCGAGGCGGGCGATTTCGACCGCGCGGCAGAGCAGTTTTCGGCCTTTCGGCAGTCGTATCCGGGCGGTCCTCTGAGCGGGCGCGCGGGTCTTTTGCGGGGCGAGGCGCTGGACGCCGCGGGGCGCAAGAGCGACGCGGCGCGCGCCTATCTAGAGACGTTCAGCGCCGCGCCCGCGTCCGACGAGGCCCCCGAGGCGCTGTTCCGCCTTGGCCGGGCGCTCGGGCAGCTGGGGCAGGTCGAGGATGCGTGCGTGACGCTCGGGCAGGTGGCCGAGCGGTACCCGGGGGCCGATGCCGTATCGGCAGCGCAGTCCGAGATGGCGCGGCTTGGCTGTTCGTGACGGCCACGGCAGCCACGTTGCTTGACACCATAAAGCGCCATTTCGCGCCCGAACCGCCTGACAGGCTGGGGGTTGCCGTGTCGGGCGGCGGTGACTCGCTTGCCCTGTTGCATCTGCTGCACGCGTGGCGGAACGCTGGCGGGCCCGCGTTGCTGGCCGCCACCGTCGATCACGGATTGCGCCGCGAGGCGGGCGACGAGGCGGACGGCGTGGCGCGGATCTGCGCCGGGCTGGAGATCGCGCATGACACGCTCGACTGGTCGGGCTGGGACGGGACCGGCAACCTGCCCGACCGGGCGCGGCGCGCACGCTACGCACTGCTGGCCGACTGGGCGCAGGCGCACGGTATCGGCGATATCGCGGTTGGCCATACCGAGGACGATCTTGCCGAAACGTTCGTCATGCGGCTGGCGCGCGGTGCGGGCGTCGATGGCCTGTCGGCGATGCAAGACAGGTGGCATCAGGGCCCCGTGACATTTCATCGCCCCTTGCTGGACGCGCCCCGCGCCGCGTTGCGGGATCTGTTGCGCGCCCGCGGTGTGGACTGGGTCGACGATCCGACCAATGCCGACATGAGGTACGAGCGCGCGCGGGTGCGCGACGGGCTGGGGGCGCTTGCGGCAACCGGGCTGGATGCGCCCGCGCTCGCAAGGACCGCGCGACGACTGGCCGACGCGCGCAGCGCGCTGGATCAGGTCGCGCGCACTGCGGCCCGCGATATCGTGACGACCAAGGCCGGCGACATCCTGATCGCGCGCGGGCGGCTGAACGAATTGCCCGACGAGGTGGCGCGACGGATTCTGCAGGCATCGTTGCGCTGGATCGCGGGGGCCGGGTACACCCCGCGCGGCGCGGCCATGACGCGATTTCTGACCGCTGCGCGCGCGGGTACGGCAATGACGTTGCAGGGCTGTCTGCTGCATGCCGGCGCGGACACTGTGCGCATCGGACGCGAATATGCGGCCGTCGCGGATCTGCGCGTTCCGGCGGGTGACGTTTGGGACGGCCGCTGGCGGATCACCGGCCCCGCCATGGATGCGGCGCAGACCGGCGCGCTCGGCCCGGCGGGGCTGCGGGACTGTCCGGCCTGGCGCGAAAGCGGTCTGGCGCGGGCTTCCGCGTTGGCCAGCCCCGCGCTGTGGCAAGGCGGACATCTGGTGGCCGCGCCGCTGGTCGGATGGGACAACGGCCACCGCCTGTGCCTGATCCGCGACGAGCGGTTCTTCTTCGACGCGTCATAATTACGTTGAAGATTGGCCCGTGATGGCTATGTTTAGTTTCAAGTCCGGCGCTGACCGCCGGGGCAAAGATTTTGGGAGAAAACTCTTGGGCAACGCAAGAAACATCGCCTTCTGGCTGGTCCTGTTCCTGTTGATCCTCGCGCTGTTCAATCTGTTCAGTGGGTCGGGCAACACGCTGCAAAGCCGCTCGGTGCCGTATTCCGAGTTCGTGGCAGCGGTCGATGACGGGTCCGTCAGCCGTGTCACGCTCGACGGGGAAACGGTCCGCTATACCGGCAGCGACGGCACGGAATACACGACGATCAAGCCGTCGGACGCACAGGTCACGCAAAAGCTGATCGACCAGGGGATCCCGGTCAACGCCGAAAGCCAGGAACAATCCGGGTTCCAGACCTTCCTGGTGTCTCTCTTGCCGTTCCTGCTGCTGATCGGGGTGTGGATCTACTTCATGAACCGGATGCAGGGCGGTGGCAAAGGTGGCGCCATGGGCTTTGGCAAGTCAAAGGCCAAGATGCTGACCGAAAAGCAGGGCCGCGTCACCTTCGACGAGGTCGCCGGCATCGACGAGGCCAAGGAAGAACTTGAGGAAATTGTCGAGTTTCTGCGCAACCCGCAGAAGTTCAGCCGCCTCGGCGGGCAGATCCCCAAGGGCGCTTTGCTGGTTGGCCCGCCGGGCACGGGTAAGACGTTGCTGGCACGCGCCATCGCGGGCGAGGCCGGCGTGCCGTTCTTCACGATCTCGGGTTCGGATTTCGTCGAGATGTTCGTCGGCGTGGGCGCCAGCCGTGTGCGCGACATGTTCGAACAGGCCAAGAAGAACGCGCCTTGCATCGTCTTCATCGACGAGATCGACGCGGTCGGCCGCTCGCGCGGGGCGGGATACGGCGGCGGCAATGACGAGCGTGAACAGACGCTCAACCAGCTGCTGGTCGAGATGGACGGTTTCGAGTCGAACGAGGGTGTGATCATCGTTGCCGCCACGAACCGCAAGGACGTGCTCGATCCGGCGCTGCTGCGGCCCGGTCGTTTCGACCGCCAGATTACCGTGCCCAATCCCGACATCAAGGGGCGCGAGAAGATCCTCGGCGTGCATGCCCGCAAGACACCGCTTGGACCCGACGTGGACCTGCGCCTGATCGCGCGCGGGACCCCCGGTTTCTCTGGTGCGGATCTGGCAAACCTCGTCAACGAGGCGGCGCTGATGGCTGCACGTGTCGGGCGCCGGTTCCTGACGCTGATGGATTTCGAGAACGCCAAGGACAAGGTCATGATGGGCTCCGAGCGGCGCAGCATGGTCCTGACCGACGAGCAGAAGGAGAAGACAGCCTTCCATGAGGCCGGACACGCGATCGTCGGACTGAATCTGCCGAAATGCGATCCTGTCTACAAGGCGACGATCATCCCGCGCGGTGGCGCGCTTGGCATGGTGGTCAGCCTGCCCGAGATCGACAGGCTCAACTGGCACCGGGCCGAGTGTGAACAGAAGCTGACCATGACAATGGCCGGCAAGGCCGCGGAGATCCTCAAATATGGCGAGGATAACGTGTCCAACGGACCGGCGGGCGATATCCAGCAGGCCAGCGGGTTGGCGCGCGCCATGGTGATGCGGTGGGGCATGTCGGACAAGGTCGGCAACGTCGATTACGAGCAGGCGCATGAAGGCTACATGGGCAACGGTGCCGGCGGGTTCTCGATCTCGGCCCATACCAAGGAGTTGATCGAGGACGAGGTCAAGCGCATGATCGACGAGGCGTTCCAGAACGCCAAGAAGATCCTGACCGACAAGCACGATGAATGGCAGCGTCTGGCCGAGGGTCTTTTGGAATACGAGACGCTGACCGGCGAGGAAATCAGCCGCGTGATCCGTGGCGAACCTCCGGAAGCCGATGATGACAGCGGCGGTGCCGGAGAGGCCACCAAACCGTCCGTCACGGCGATCCCGAAGACCAAGCCCCGGCCGTCTTCCGGATCGGGTGGCGGCGGGCTGGAGCCCGAGCCCTCGACGTGAGCGCGACACTGACGAAAGCGGACTGGAATCCCGGAGCCTATGCCAGGTTCCGGGATCTGCGTTTGCGTCCCGCCCTCGACCTGCTTAATGCGGTCGGTCAAATGGGCGCCGGAGAGGTCGTGGATCTCGGATGCGGTGTTGGAACCATGGCAGACGCGCTGCGACTGCGTGGCGCGGGACGCGATTTGTGCGGGGTCGATGCGAGCCCTGCCATGCTTGAAAAAGCGCGGGAGAGGGGTGTCTACGATACGCTGCAAGACGCCGATATCGCTAACTGGCACCCGCAGCGGGCGCCGGGCCTGATCTATTCCAACGCTGCGCTTCACTGGGTCGGCGATCACGAGACGATCATGCCGCGGCTCGCCGCGATGCTGAGCCGGGGGGGCACGCTGGCGGTCCAGATGCCACATCAGAACAAGGCCCCGTCGCACCGTGTGTGGTTGACACTGGCCGAAGAGCTGTATCCCGGACGCACGGACCGGATGGGGACACCCGGGGTGATGGCGCCGGTCAAGTACGAAGAGCTGCTGTCCCCGCTTGGGCAGTTCCGCCTGTGGGAGACGGATTACTACCAGCGCCTCACGGCCGAGCCGGGAAGCCACCCGGTGCGCCGCTACACCGAATGCACCTATGCGCGCCCGGTTCTTGCCATGCTCGACGCGGACGAGAAGGCCGATATCATTCGCAGATACGAAGAGGTCATGCACACCGCCTACCCGGTGCGCGCCGATGGGACCGTTCTGTTCCCGTTCCGGCGGATGTTCTTCACCCTGACGGTCTGAGCGTGTCCGGCCGCGACCCTGCGGGGCGAGTATTTCTGGAAAGATGAAGCGGGAGAGCGCAGATCATGCAGGCACTGATGCCCACAGGATATGAGGGGCAGATCACCTGGATCGGACGTGTCCCGGACCGGGACCGGACCCTCGCAGCGGAGCCTTTGCAGAAGGTCGAGGTCACCTATGCCGGGATCGCGGGCGAGGCGCATGGCGGGCTGACGCGCCCCTCTTGCAGTCGGGTCGTGGCGCAATATCCAAAAGGTACGGATATCCGCAATGTGCGGCAGCTATCGATCATGTCGGCTGAGGATCTCGGTGCGATCGCGGCCAACATGGGGCTGGACCGGATCGACCCGGCCTGGGTCGGGGCGTCGCTTGTCGTGGAGGGCATCCCCGATTTCACGCATCTGCCCCCCTCGGCGCGGTTGCAGGGGCCCGACGGTGTCGCCCTCGTCGTGGACATGGAGAACCGGCCCTGCCACCTGCCGGCCAAGGTGATAGACGATCATGCCGCCGGGTTCGGCGGGCGCTTCAAACGGGCCGCGCGAGGACGGCGCGGCGTGACCGCATGGGTCGAACGCGAGGGTGTGTTGCGCATCGGCGACATGATGCGTCTACATATCCCCGATCAGCCGGTCTGGAGCGAATTGCATCGGGTGCGCGGCGAGATGCTTTGACCTGGGCCGGGTCGTTTCCGATCAGAAACCGGCCCGTGTCATGCCGCCGCATGTGTGGCGGGATATGTCGGATTTGCCGTCTGCACCGGGTCGCAAACCCGATATACGCGGGACAGACCCAACCCTGCCCTGTCGAAAAGAAGGACTGATCATGAGTTTCAAATCCGATATCGAGATTGCGCGCGGGGCCAACAAGAGGCCCATTCAGGAGATCGGCGAAAAGCTGGGCATTTCCAGCGACCACCTCCTGCCTTACGGCCATGACAAGGCTAAGGTCAGCCAGGATTTCATAAGTTCGGTGCAGGGCAACAAGGCCGGCAAACTGGTGCTGGTGACCGCGATCAACCCGACGCCGGCCGGCGAGGGCAAGACGACGACCACGGTCGGGCTGGGTGACGGTCTGAACCGGATCGGCAAGCGGGCGACGGTCTGCATCCGCGAGGCCAGCCTCGGCCCGAATTTCGGCATGAAGGGGGGGGCCGCAGGCGGCGGTCATGCGCAGATCGTGCCGATGGAGGACATGAACCTTCACTTCACCGGCGACTTTCACGCGATCACAAGTGCGCACAGCCTGTTGTCGGCGATGATCGACAATCATGTCTACTGGGGCAATGACCTGGACATCGACGTGCGCCGGGTGCAGTGGCGTCGCGTCGTGGACATGAACGATCGGGCGCTGCGCCAGATCAATCTGAGCCTTGGCGGCGTGGCCAACGGCTTTCCGCGCGAGGGCGGGTTCGACATCACCGTCGCCTCCGAGGTGATGGCAATCCTGTGTCTTGCGACCGATCTCAAGGATCTGGAACGGCGCCTCGGGGCGATGATCGTGGCCTACCGCCGCGACAAGACGCCGGTATTCTGCCGCGACATCAAGGCCGAAGGTGCGATGACCGTCCTGCTGAAGGATGCGATGCAGCCCAACCTCGTGCAGACGCTGGAGAACAACCCGGCCTTCGTGCATGGCGGGCCTTTTGCGAACATCGCGCATGGCTGCAACTCGGTGATCGCGACCTCGACCGCGCTCAAGATCAGCGATTATGTCGTGACCGAGGCCGGCTTTGGGGCCGATCTCGGGGCCGAGAAGTTCATGAACATCAAGTGCCGCAAGGCCGGGCTGGCCCCTGATTGCGTGGTGCTGGTGGCGACGGTGCGCGCGATGAAGATGAATGGTGGCGTCGCCAAGGCCGATCTGGGCACCGAGAACGTGGCGGCCGTGCAGGAGGGCTGCGCCAACTTGGGGCGCCACATTGCCAACCTGAAATCCTTTGGAGTGCCGGTGGTGGTGGCGATCAATCACTTCGTCCATGACACCGAGGCCGAGATAGACGCGGTCAAGGCCTATGTCGAGACGCAGGGCAGCGAGGCGATCCTCAGCCGTCATTGGGAACTGGGCAGCGAAGGCTCCGAGGCCCTGGCGAAGAAGGTCGTCGAGATCGCCGAGAGCGGCGTCAGCCGGTTTGCGCCGCTCTACGCCGATGACCTTCCCTTGATGGACAAGATCGAGTGCATCGCCAAGTCGATCTATCACGCGGACGGCGTCGTCGCCGATCAGAAGATCCGCAACCAGTTGAAGGACTGGGAGGAACAGGGCTATGGCAACCTGCCGGTCTGCATGGCGAAAACCCAGTACAGCTTTACCACCGACGCCAGCGTCCGGGGGGCGCCGACGGGGCATTCGGTGCCGATCCGCGAGGTGCGGATTTCCGCTGGAGCGGGATTCATCGTGGTCGTCTGCGGCGAGATCATGACGATGCCGGGCCTGCCATCGAAACCGGCGGCCGAGACCATCCGTCTCAACGATGGCGGGCAAATCGAAGGATTGTTCTGAAACGGCAGCAATGCAGCTTCGGTGGCTTTTCCGATGCGCGATTGTCCCGACCGGGCCGGTTGAAGAGCGTCGGTTTTTCGTCGAGAACGCGGAAGCGTCTTCGGCCGCTGCCGGAGCCAGTCGGCCCATCGGGGTCAGGGTGCGCACAGCGGTGTTCAAAAAGGAAAACGCATGACAGCACAGATCATCGACGGCAAGGCGTTCGCGGCGACGATCCGCGGACAGGTTGCCACCCATGTCGACCGGCTTCGGCATGAGCACGGCATCACGCCGGGCCTTGCGGTGGTTCTGGTGGGCGAGGATCCGGCCAGTCAGGTCTATGTGCGATCGAAAAACAAGCAAACCGTCGACGTGGGGATGCAATCCTACGAGCACCGGCTGGAGCCCGACACCCCGGAAGATGATCTTCTGGCGCTGATCGAACAGCTCAATGCCGATCCTGCGGTTCACGGCATCCTCGTCCAGCTTCCCTTGCCCTCGCATCTTGATTCCGATCTTGTCATCAACGCCATAGATCCGACCAAGGACGTGGACGGGTTCCATGTCTCGAATGTCGGATTGCTGGGCACGGGGCAGAAAAGCATGGTGCCCTGCACGCCGCTTGGCTGCCTGATGATGCTGCGCGACACGCTGGGATCCCTCAGCGGCCTCGACGCGGTCGTGCTGGGCCGTTCGAACATCGTCGGCAAGCCGATGGCGCAGCTCTTGCTGGGCGACAGTTGCACGGTGACCATCGCCCACAGCCGCACGCGTAATCTGCCGGAGGTGATCAAGCGCGCCGACATCCTTGTGGCCGCCGTCGGGCGCCCGGAAATGGTGCCGGGGGACTGGATCAAGCCGGGGGCCACGGTGATCGACGTGGGCATCAACCGGGTGGAGCGCGACGGCAAGACCCGGCTGATCGGCGATGTGGATTTCCAGTCCGTGCAAGAGGTCGCGGGGGCAGTGACCCCGGTGCCGGGCGGTGTGGGGCCGATGACCATCGCCTGCCTTCTGGCCAACACGGTCACGGCCTGTTGCCGCGCGAACGGGTTGCCCGAACCCGAGGGGCTGACGCCCTGATCCCGCGGGATCAGGGCGCGGCGCGATCTGACACACTGCCAGAGAGGCGTGAGATGGCTGCCAAGACGTTGCTTCCGATGATCGGCGCTATGGCGCTGCTGTTGGCCGGATGCGCGCAGATGCCGCAGTCGGACGCGCGCGGCGCACCCGGTCCGGCGGATGTCCCGCCCGCGTCGTTCGACGGGCCGCAATACGTGGATCGCGACGGCTGCGTGTTCATCCGTGCCGGTGGCGCGCGCGCCGTGCGTTGGGTGCCGCGTGTCTCGCGCGAGGGCCGGCCGCTTTGCGGGGCCGAGCCGACCTTCCCCGCAGACGCCTGAGGGCGCGGCCCCCGATCAGCGCCGCTGCCCGATCCGCCGCGCCATGTCGAGCATCCGGCAGGAAAACCCCCATTCGTTGTCGTACCAGCCGAACACCCGCAGCAGGCCACCCGCCGAGACCGAGGTCTGCGGACCGCTAACGATCAGGCTTTCGGATCGTCCGCGCAGGTCGGACGAGACCAGCGGTGCCACGGTCCAGCCCAGCCAGTGATGGGTCTCTGACGCCGCGTGCAGCATGTCGTTGACGGCGGGGGCTGTCACGGTGTCACGCGTTTGCACGGTCAGATCTATGCAGGACACGCTCGCCGTGGGCACACGGATCGCGCGCGCCTCGATCCGGTTTTTCAGCGCCGGCAAAACCAGCCCTGTCTGGTGTTGCGCACTGGTGGTCGTGGGTACCATCGAAAGGGCGGCGGCGCGGCTGCGCTCGGGGGCGTCGCGGGGCTTGTCCACCGTCGGTTGGCTGCCGGTGTAGCAGTGCACTGTGGTCATCTGCCCGCTGATGATGCCGACGGCGTCGTTCAGAAGCCGCGCCAGCGGGGCAAGCGCGTTGGTGGTGCAGGACGCGTTCGAAATGATCCGCTGATCGGCGAGATCGTCGTCATTCGCGCCCATGACCAGCGTGGCATCCGCCTCGGATGACGGGCCCGACACCAGCACCTTGCGCGCGCCGGCGGCCAGACCGCGTTCGGCGATGGCCCGTGCGCCGCCCATGCCCGTGCAATCGAGCACGACATCGACCCCCGACAGGTCCAGCGTGCTGACGTCCTCGGCCGCGTGGAAGGGGATCGCGCGCCCGTCCACGACCAGCGCCCCGTCGCGGATGGACACGTCACCGTGCCATGGGCCGAACACGCTGTCATACTGGAAGAGATAGGCGCAGGTTTCCAGCGGCTCGATCTCGTTGATGCATACGAGGTCGAGCCCCTCTCCGTCGCGCATGAGAATGCGCAACAGGGTGCGGCCGATCCGGCCGAACCCGTTGATGACGATGCGGATGGGGGCCTGTGACATGGGGAATCTCCGGGGCGTGATGGGATCTGGCGCAGAGTGTGAGGCAGCCAGGGCAGATTGGCCAGAGGCCTACGCAAATGCAGGATCACACCGATCGTCATCGCAGGAGTCGACGGTCCGACCGGGATCGCGTTGCACGCGTCTTGCGAAGGATGCGCGCGCCCCCATATCCATGTCCAGAGGCGATCGGCAAACAAAGGGACCACGATGGGATATCTGCGTACGGCAGTGCTTCTGGCTGCGATGACGGCGTTGTTCATGGGAATCGGCGCGCTTTTGGGCGGGGTCGGCGGCAGCCTGATCGCGCTGGTGATCGCGGTTGCGATGAACGCCTTCACCTGGTGGAATTCCGACCGGATGGTGCTCAAGATGCACGGCGCGCAGCCTGCCTCGGGGCGGGCAGGGGGCGACCTGCAACGCATGGTGCACGATATGGCAGACAGGGCGGGCATGCCGCGCCCGAAGGTCTATGTGATCGAGAATGCACAGCCAAATGCCTTTGCCACCGGGCGCAATCCCCAAAACGCCGCCGTCGCCGCAACAAGCGGTCTGCTGCAGAACCTCAGCCGCGAAGAGGTTGCCGCCGTGATGGCGCATGAGCTGGCGCATATCCGCAACCACGACACGACGATCATGACAATCACGGCGACCTTCGCGGGTGCGATCTCGATGCTGGCCAATTTCGCGCTTTTCTTTGGCGGCAGCCGCAACAATCCGCTGGGGCTGATCGGTACGCTGGCGCTGATGATCCTTGCACCTCTCGGCGCGGCGCTGGTCCAGATGGCCATCAGCCGGGGGCGTGAATACGAAGCGGACCGGGCAGGGGCCGAGATTTGCGGAAACCCGTTGTGGCTGGCCTCGGCGCTGGAAAAGATCTCGGGACTGGCGGCGCGTATCGACAACGACACCGCAGAGCGCAATCCGGCAACGGCGCATATGTTCATCGTCAATCCGTTGCACGCCCATGCCCGCGACAAGCTTTTCTCGACGCATCCGGCGGCCGAGAACCGCATCCGCGCGCTGCGCGAGATGGCCGGTCGGCCTGTGCGGTCCGGTCCCTGGGCCTGACCGCCGTGTTCGACCCCGCACGATGGATTCAAGTGGCGGGCGTAGGGATCACCTGACGGGGCATTCGACCGTGGCGAGGCCTGTGTGCCCCGCCATGCTCGCACGCCTGGGGCCGGAAGGTCCGCGATCTCTGGGGGGCGCGTGCGGCGCGCACACCGGGTCAGCCGCGGGTGTCCACGCGCCGCGTCGACCAACGTGACCATCATGCGTAACCCGATCGGCATTGCTTGGCTGGCGACGGTCGCCGCCACGATTTCGGAGGGCGGCACCCGACCCGGCGATCTTGTCCGAGACGGGGGACCACCCTCGGCGTGGGTTTGGTCCCCGATCCGAGCTTCCTGTTTCATGCGCCGTGGCACGGAACAGGAAACATGGGCGTGATGGGTGGATCAGGCGAAGCTCTCCATGTTGCCCAGCAGAACGGCCGTCATGTCCACATTCTGTGTCCCGCTGATTGCGGCTATATCGACGCCGCCAAGCTCTGGCACGTCGTTCGCCGAGGCCGCCGATACATCCTGATCAGGGTTGATGAACACCCATTCGGGGGCATGTTCGCTGTCCAGCCCGACCGCTGCGCGCAGCACCTCGAGCGCATCGCCCGCCGTCACCCGCGCGTCGCCGTTGAGATCGGCGGCCACGAAATCCAGCCCCTGCGCCGGGCCCCAGCTCGGGTTGAGACCGACCGCGATGCGCAGCACCTCTAGCGCGTCACCGGCAGTGATTTCTCCGGCATTGGTAAAGCCGAGCGTGCCGCCGACCTGTCCACTGGCCCCGTCACCGACCGACAGCGCGTAGGCGCCACCGCCCACGTCATCGGCAAGGCTGCGCGCCGTGGAGGCGCCCGCGGTGAAGCCGACCGAGGCCCCCTCGACCGCGTCACCTGCGCGGTCCGTCACGTTGATGTTCAACGTCGCCCGTCCCTGTCCGACATCGAGCGTCGGGGCCGTCGATGCGGTGTCGGGCGCCGCGACATCCTCGGAGGCGGCGCTGTCGATGAAGCCCTGGTCACCCGTCAGAAGGAAATCGAGAACGGCATTGTCGTAATTCACGCTGCCCGGCGTCAGGCCCGATGCCTCTGCCGCCTGTTGCGCCGCCGCCAGATCGCCCGCCTCGAAATCGTCGAGCGTGGTCAGCGCGCCCGGCTTCGCCGGATCGTAGAACCCGGCCAGCGATTCGCCGGTGTCGTAGGTGAACAGGCTGTCGCCTTCGGTATCGACGCGCCAGTCGTCGCGGTAGCCGCCGTAGAGATCCTCGAAGGCAAGCGGACGATCCAGGGCCGTGCCGTCGACGCGGGCGATGTCGTTGCCGATCTCACCGTCGCCATCACCAAGTAGACCCTCGACGCGGCCCGCCAGGTCGGCGCTGATCCGCACGCTGAGATCCACGCGGGCGTCGTGCACCACCACGGCGACCTGCGTGTCACCCTCGCCCAGGGCGCCATCCGCACCGGCAAACACCATCGTGTAGGTGTCGCCGTCGCGGAAAATGCGATCATTGCCCACGTCGAGCATGTCCCCGTCGGCGAGTTGTTGCGCGACACCCCCCACGGACAGCGGCGCGGCATCGGTGCTGTCGATCATGACCGCGTCGCCATTGGCCGCGCGCATGGCGATTGCCGCGTTGACCGACACGTTGTCGAGTTCGGCGCCCTGATCATCGGTTGCGGGTGTCATACGCGACTGGATTTCGAAACCGCCCACATCCTCGCCGGCCTGACCGCGCAGCAGGACATATTCCCCAACCGCGTGGAAATCGTACCCGAGGCCGTCGAGCGTCAGCAGATGCGGATCGCCAAGGGTCCATGCCGCAGGGCCCGGGGGCGGCGGGGGCGGGGTTGCCGCAGCCGGGTCCAGAAACTGCACGTCGGCGCTTGCAAGGTCCGCCGCGGTCACCCCGGAGAACAGGACCGAACCAGCACCGAAGCTCACCAGGGCGTCGTTGCCCTGATCCGTGGCACCCGCAATCGCGGTATCAATCTGTGCCTGATCAAGCCCGGCGACGCGCACAATCAGCGTCTCGGTCTGCGCGTCGAAATCCAAGATCGTGTCGTTCCCGCCGACATGCACGAAGGTATCCGTACCGCCCCGACCCTCGTAGCGGTTATCGACGCCCGTCTCTCCGGCGATCCGGTCGTTGCCGTTTGACCCGCGCAAATGCTCGAAGCCGGAAATCGTGTCGGTGAAGGTGCCGCCGCCGTTCAGCGTGCCGCTTGCCGTGCCCGCATCCGCATCAATGTCGACCGAGGTGATCTGGAAGGAATCGTAACGCACCCGGTCAAAGCCCGCGCCGCCATCAAGGGTGTCATCGCCACCGGTGGAGCGGAAGGATTCGGCGTTGTCGGAGCCGACGAAAGTGTCATCGCCAGCAGAGCCGAACACCTCCCAGACCGGGGCGGTGCCGCCGATCGTCTCGGCATTGCCGAACCCGTCATCGGCGATCATGCGCGTGCCAAGGTTGACATCAATGCCGAAGCCGTCGCTCATCTGGAGCCGCACCGCACCGATTGGATCGAGCGGGTCGGTGCGTTCGGTGCCGTTGCTGTTCACTATAATGGTATCGATGCCGTCGCCGGGCTGGATACTCATCCACTGCTCGCCCTCGGGCGAGACATCGAACGTGTCATCGCCGGAGGTGCCGACAATCGACAGCCCCCCCGTCGTCCAGCCCGCAAGAAGCGGGGCTTCGACATCGATGAACGTGTCGGTGCCAAGTCCGTCCTTGACCACGCTGCCGGTATTCGCGCCGCCATCGACCTGCACGTCTATGGTCGCGCCGATGCCACTGTAATAGATCCCGACGAACCCGCCCGGATCGGAGGTGATCCCGCTGAAGTCGAATGTGTCATCACCCACCGAAGCGACGACATTGTCGAAGCCGGGATTATCGCCGGTGATCACCAGATCATCGCCCGCCGTGCCGACAAGGGTGTCGTTGCCGTCCGTGCCTTGCACCAGATTGGGTCCGTTCGGCTCCATGAATTTCACATCCGCGCCGGACAGATCTGCCGCGCCGAGACCGGAAAAGAGGACCGAGCCCGATCCGAAATTGACCAGCGCCCCGTCGGCCGTATCGGTGGCCGTCGCAATCGCCCCATCCACTGTTGCCTGAGACTGCCCCGCCACGCGCACGACCAGCGTCTCGGTCTGCGCGTCGAAATCCGAGATCGTGTCGGCGCCGCCCAGATGCACGAAGGTATCCGTGCCTCCGCGCCCGTCGAGCTGGTTGTCAGTCGCATTTCCGCCGATTACGTCATCGCCGTTCGAGCCACGCAGATGCTCGATGTTGCTGATCGTGTCGGTGAAGGCGTTGCCGTTCCAGGTGCCGGTCACTTGACCTGCCGCGAGGTCGGCAGTGATTCCGTCCACTCCGGAGCGGTCATAGCGCAGCCGGTCAAAACCGCCGCCGCCGTCGATCGTGTCGTCGCCCTGCTGCGAGATGAAGCTTTCATCGGCACCGCTGCCGGTGATCAGGTCGCCATTTTCGGTGCCGCGGATTTCCCAGACAGTGCCCGGACCGGTGATGGTTTCTGTATTGCCAAACCCGTCATTGATGATCTGCCCAGTAGACAGACCGAGATCGATCTCGGCGCCCTGCGTGGCCCCGATGAAGGCAAAGCCGAGCCGGACGAAGCCTGTGTCACCGATATCGTAGCTGTCGGCGCCTTCGCCGCCGCGCGCCTGCATCCACTGATCTGCGCCTGGGTCAAGATTGAACGTGTCCGCCTGCGCCGTGCCGGCAATGCCGAGACCGCCCAGATTGAAACCGGCAATCAGCGGGTTCTCGATATTCAGAAGCGTGTCGAGGCCAAGTACGCCCTTGTTCACGGTGGCAGTGTTCGCCGCTCCATCAATATCCACGGTTATCGCCGATCCGAGATTCTCGTAGGTGACGAACAGGAACGCGGTCGACTGGTTCATCCCACTCAGATCGATCGTGTCATTGCCTTCCGTCCCGATGACCACATCCCCGGATGGCGAGGCATCGCCGGTGACGATCTGATCATTACCGGGTGTGCCGATCAGGACGTCATCACCGATTGTGCCGATAGTTCGGGATGGCGTGGGCAGACCGCCATCACCCGTCGCGACGTTGATATTCGCGACCGCCGTTGCATCAAGACCCACGAAGCCCAGGCTTTCACCCGGCGCAAAGCCGACAAGCTGCCGATTGCCCGCCCCGCCGGGATCGGAAAAGAAAGAGGAATTGGCAAACGCGTTCTCGACATCCTGCTGTGTCACGCCTTGAATGTTGATCAGGATGCTGTCGTGGTTGACGTCGAAGTCTGCAATTATGTCGTTGCCACCGCTGTAGACATAGGTGTCCGCGCCGCCTTGCAGGTTTATGAAGTCATCCCCGAAACCGCCGCCGACAGTGTCGTCGCCGTCGCGGCCTTCAAGACGGTTGTTGCTGCCATCCCCGAAGATCATGTCATTGCCCGACGACCCGCGCAGCCACTCGAAACCGGAGAAGGTGTCGCTGAACGTGCTGCCGTTTGTCAGCATGCCGGTCGCGGTGCCGTCTGCGGCGTTGATGTTCACAGACTCGACCAAGGAGGATTCGTACCGAAGGCGGTCGAAGCCGGTGCCGCCATGCACATCATCGTTGCCACCGGTCTTGCGGAACCTGTCATCGCCGTCGCTGCCGATGAAGACGTCGTCATGGGTCGATCCGCGGATCCCCCACGGTGTGTTGCCGGATATGATCTCGGTATTGCCGTAACCGTCATCGTTGATGCTGTTGCTTCGCAGATCGACGTCGATCCCGTTTGCCGCGTCGCGAAAGTCGAGCCGTACGATGCCGTTGCCAGTCAGCGCGATCTGATCCTGACCGGCGCCGGGTCTTATCTCCATCCACTGCTGATCGGCAAGATCGAGGTTGAACGTGTCGCCTGCTGCGGTGCCTTCGACCAGCAGTCCACCCAACGTCCAGCCCGCGAAAAGCGGGTTTTCCACGTTGACAAGCGTATCGGTGCCCACGCCGGACTTGACGACCGATCCCGTGTTGGCCGTACCGTCGATATCGACCGTGATGGCCCCGGCAAGCCCGCCGTACAAAAGCTCGACATAGCCATCGCTGGTGCTCAGCCCGCTCATGTCGATGGTGTCGTCGCCTTGCCCGCCTTCGACCTCGAAAAACTCGTCGTTGTCCACGATGATGGTGTCGTTTTCAGATGACGAGATGGTGGGCACGCCAAGCAAGCTTGTGAAGAGGATGTCTTGGTCCGGGCCGAGCGCACCGCGCGCCGGGCCTGTGCTTAGCACCAGCGTCTCCACATCCGCCGGTGTGGCGGGCGGCGTCAGAGGGTCCCCCCCAATCTGGAAGATGAAATCCTGATTGTTGGCCGGATCGTAAAACGCCAAGAGTGTGTGCGTGCCCTCGGTCGTCGTGATCTCGCCCAGAAATTCCTCCGCGTTATCGCTGATCGGCGTATTATTGATCGTCGCGCCCAGGTCGTCCGTGCCGCCGAGCGCGACTGTCGGGAGGTCCGTCGGGTCAGTCGCGTCAACAATGCTGTAATTCAGCACCGCCTGATCGTTCGGAAACGTGACCGTCAGGCTGGCGGTGCCAATGGAAACCGGTTTCTCGTTGGTGTCGTAGCCGATGGAGAAACCGGTCAGAGTGAATGTCGTCATATCGAACTCCTTGATCGTCGAATTGCTTTCTTGAATGGAACACATGGAAGTTAAGCCACATGAAACGCGTCCGATCAACTTTAAGTTGGCCGACGGGATCAAGTCGCCCGCCGTGTCATCATGACGACCCTGGGTTGGCCTTTCGGATCATTCCAATGCGTTGCCCCGAAACGCTTAACCGTTTTGTCACCATGTGACGGTAGACGGATTTTACTTTTCAACGCGTGGCGGACTGTGCAATAAAGTTATCAAAAGTGCGGCACGCACGGCAAACATGACCCGAGGGATTCCACATGACTTTCCACGAGCGCGACGTCGACACACCCGAAACCGTCAACCAGAAGGAGAGCGCGACGCGGATCACGGTCTCCAGCGAGGCGGAGCGGCGCGCGCATGTCGCGAAGTGGATCGCACGCCAGCACAAGACGGCCGCGGCGACGATCGGCTCGGCGATGCTGTTCCTGCCGGCCGTGGCAGGTGCGCAGACCGCGGGCGACGGGCTTGTGACCGCATCCGGCATCGACGGGGTTCGGGACGTGCAACTGCTCGATGATGGCAGCGCGCGCATCACCCTCGAGAACGGGCGCGTCCTGAATGTCAGCGCGGATGATGTCGTTGTCGGCGCGTCGGGCGAGGTGCAGGTGTCTGCCCAGGTTGCCGATATCCTGGCCGAGGCGGCTGCGACGGCCGGCGGTGGTGGCGGCGCGGCGGGCGCGATCGCTGCGGGGGGTCTGGCCGGGGCTGCCGGGATCGCGGCCGCGTCCGGCGGTGGTGACGATGGCCCCGCCGCCCCGCCCGAGCCCGAAGTCCTGAACGCGTCCGAGGTGCGGAGCTTCGCGGAGATTTTCGGACGCGAGCCTGACGCGGGCGCCGAACGCGTGACGGTGACCGTGCAAACGGGGGATGGCGAGCTGGAGCTTCAGGCGACGCAGGAAGAAGATGGCAGCTGGAGCTTGCCCGAGTTCCCGCAGATCGACGAAGAGATCACCTTCAGTTTCGAGGCGGAGCGGGACGCCGTCGACGACGAGGGCGAGCCGATCCTCGACGAAGAGGGGGACCCGGTGATCGAGGTGGTGGATTCCGGCACGGCCACCGTTCTGGTCGACACGATCGCGCCCACCATTGCCATCGATCCCGACATCGCGGGCGACGGCATTGTCAACACGGCCGAGCAGGACGCGGGCATCACCATCACCGGCACGACGGATGCCGAGGATGGGCAGGAGGTGACCGTCACCGTCGCCGGCGAGACCTATACCGGCACGGCGAGTGGCGGGGCGTGGTCCGTCGACATTCCCGCAGGCGATCTCGCGGCGCTCTCGGATGACGAGACGATCGCCGTCGAGGCAACTGTCGAGGATGCGGCCGGCAATCCCGCCGCCACACCGGCAACCGCGACGTTCGACACCGATTTCTCCGCGCCGACCATCACGCTCGATCCCGTGTCCGACGATAACGAGATCGGTCTCATCGACGTGCAGGGTGATCTCGAGATCACCGGCACGACCAGCGCCGAGGTCGGGCAGGAGGTGACCGTCACCTTCGACGGACAACAATACACCGGACTGGTCAACAGCAACGGTCTGCCGGGTGGGCTTTCGGCATGGTCGGTCACAGTGCCGCAATCGGCGGTAGAGGCTGTGCAGACCGGCGCGGGCGCGAACGGGCTGGCCCAGGTCGCTGTCAGCGCGACGGTGTCGGATGCAGCCGGAAACCCGGTGGCGCAGCCGGCCACGGCAACCGTCGATGCCGATTTCAACGGCCCCTCCATCACGATCGGCACCATCGCGGGTGACGATGTCATCAATGCCGACGAAAGCACGTCCGACGTCACGATTTCCGGGACGACGAACAATGTCGAGGCCGGGCAGGACGTGGCTGTCACAGTAGGCGGCGTCGCCCTCGCGGCCGTGCAGACCCAGCCCGATGGCACATGGCAGGCCACCCTGCCGCAGGCGGATGCGGCCGGGCTTGGTGACGGTGCGAGCGTCACGGTCGAGGCCAACGTAGATGACGCAAGCGGGATTTCAGCGCCGCCGGCATCCACCACTCTGGCCGCGGATTTCACGGCACCCGATGTCTCCATAGCCACACCGATCGCAGGCGATGATGTGCTCAACATTGCCGAGCGGGACGCAGGCTTTGACATCACGGGTACGGCCACGGGGGCCAAGGATGGGCAGCAGGTCATCGTTACGCTGACCGGGGCCGCCGCGACCACGCCGGTCACCGCAACCGGCACCGTTCAGGGCGAGGCCTGGACCGTCAGCTTCACCCCGTCGCAGGCGCAATCCCTTGCGGGCTGGCCGTCGGTCAATGTCGAGGCGACGGTCGCGGACGCCGCCGGCAACGAAGGTCAGGCGACGGAAAGCTTTGCCACGGATTTCGACGCGCCGACGATCACCGTGACCGATCTGGCCGGGCTGGTGGCGGGCGACGAACTGACCGCCGGCGATCTGGTGGACGGTCAGGGCGACCCGCTGACGTCGCTTGCGGTCAACGGCACTTCCGACGCCATCGGGCAGGACGTGACCGTGACCATCGGCACCCTCAGCAATACCGCGACCGTCGACGGGAACGGCGGCTGGAGTGTTGATTTCGACGCCGCGCAGCTTGGCAACGAGCTGTCGGGCGAGGCCGCGACGACCATCAGCGCCAGCGTCGAGGATGATGCGGAGAACCCCGAAACCGCCACGCTCGACCTCGCTGTCGATCTCACCCAGCCGGAGATCGCCATCGACGCGCCCGCCGACGCCACGGTCCTTGCTCTCGACGCGTTCGAAGGCGGGCTCGACGTGTCGGGCACGACCACGGGTGTTCCGGACGGCCAGCAGGTGACGGTCGAGATCCTCGACAGCACGGACACCGTCGTGGCCACCACCACCGCTCAAGTCACCGGCGATGCGTGGAGCGGTCGCTTCGACGCGGGCGATATCGCCGGGCTGGATGACGAGATCGAGTTCACCCTGAAGGCCAGCGTCAACGACGGTGATTTCCCCGTCGATGCCACCGACGATGTCGCCGTCAGCACCGACTTCGCCCCGGAAATCACCGTTGGTGAAATCGGCGACGAAGGCGTGCTGATCCTCGACGATATCGACCCGAACAACGTATCGGTGTCCGGCACCACCCGCGGCGTTGAGGCCAATCAGGCCGTGACGGTCACCATCCTTGACGAGGCGGGCGCAAGTATCTTTACCGATAGCTCCGCCACCGTGGATGCGAGCGGGATCTGGTCGCTGAACCTGCCGTCGGGAACGGTCGAGGCGCTTGAAGCGGGACAGGCCTATAATGTGCAGGCCGAAGTGTCCAATGCTGGCGGCCGCGAGGCGCAGGCGCAGGAACAGGTCGTCGCGTATGATGAGGGTGGTTTTGTTCTTGCTGAAACTGATCGCAGCGCAGGAATTGCAACTTTCGCTGTGTTCGGAAACGAGGAGGCATTCGCTCAACAACAGGATGATGGTTTTGACCTGACTTTGCGCTACGACTCGGATGCGCTTTCATTGCAGTCGCCGGTGCCAACACAGTTCAATAACGATTTTTCGTTTGTCTCAGGTCTACCAGACGGGAGCAACGCATACACTTTCATAGCGATCAACCAAACTGATCCATCAACCGGCGAAGCGGTTCGTGTAGAAGACTTCGATGTACCTTTCTTCACAATTTCTGCCGCACTAGATGATGCGACCGTGCCTTTGGAGTTTGAGTTAAGCAGTGACAGCTTTGGAGACACGAGTGTCAAAATCGGAACGGACGGGGTCGATAGCCTAGAGTCCGACAACGTTGACTCCGTCATTCAAGGTCGTGGCGGAGATGACGCCATCGATCTGTCGGGGGCCGGGGTCAACACCGTCCTGTTCGAGGCCGCCTCGGCCGAGAACGGTGTCGACACCGTCACCGATTTCAGCATCGGCGGGCCGCTTCCCGACCGGCTTGGCTTTGCCGATCTCGACAACACGACCCTGCGCGGCGATGGCAGTGACTTTCAGCTGTTGCCCGGTGGTGGCACCGTCGGGGCGGATACCGGCCTCGTCATCTTCTCGACCGCGCTGAACGACCTCACCGATGCGTCGGTGCAAAGCGCCTTCGACGGGCTGTCCGGTCCGGCCGACGGGGACATGCTCTATTTCCTCGCGTCTGACGGCAGCGATGCGCAGCTCTACGAGGTGCAGGTGCAGGCTGGCGCCAGTTCCGCGACGGAGATGGCAAGCTTCGAGGGGCTGGGCGATCTGTCCACCATGACTGATGCCAACATTCTGGGGTTTGACGCGACAGGCATCCCCGTTTGACATCCCGCGCCTGATGCAGGGCGCGGTGCAATCCCCGTCGCGTGGCGCGAACATGTGCGATGCGACGGGTCCAATACCTTTGGATGCGCCTCATGACCCCTGCTGAAACAGCCTCCGCAGGTGCAGCGACGCGCCTTGTTCCCGTCACGCCGGAGCGTCATGGCAGCCGCTTCTGGCGGCGGTTCGCGTCGTGGGAGTTTGTGCGCGCGCACCGCGCGGTTCCGATCGTTCTGGGCGAACACGAGCAGGTGGCCGCAAGCCTGCCGATCGTTTTCATGCGGACGGGGGCCGGGCTCTGGCCGGTGGCCCTCACGCGGTTGACTGATCGCGGAACATGCGCGCTGGTATCCCCCGGTGGCCAATGGCGGGGCAGTTACGTGCCCTCGATCCTGCGCGTCCACCCGTTCGGCGCGCGGCGCAACGAGGCCGGGGATCTGGGGCTTCTGGTCGACGAGACCAGCGGCCTTGTCACCGACGACCCGGACGACGAGCCATTCTTCACGCCCGACGGCACCCCGGCCCCCGCGCTTGGCGAGGTGATTGATTTTTTCCAGAAACGCGCCGCTGCCGAAACGAAAACCCGCGCCGCGATGGCCGAGATCGTCGCGCGGGCGGCACCCGTGCCATTCTCGGCCCCCGATGCTGTGGGACAGATGGACGTAGAGGGCCTGTTCGTGCCCGATCGGGCGCGGATCGACGGACTGGGGCGGACGGATCTGGGCGCGCTGCACCGATGCGGTGCGCTGGCGTTGCTGCAAGTTCAGGCGGTGTCGCTGCATCACCTTCCGTTTCTCGCGGCCGCAGAGGCGCAGCTCGACCAAGCCCCACGGCAGGGCCGCGACACCGCCCCCGCCAGCCCCGCGACGGCACCCGGTGACGACGCGCTATCGGGATTTCTCGATGCGCTGGCGGACTCGCGGGTACGCGATACGGGTGACGCGACCAGCACGGACGATGAAAAAAGCGACGATGTTAGCAAACCGTAGACATCTCAAGGGTTAACATTGACCCGTCGCATGCCGTATGAGGGTGGGCGAACCGGGCGGTGTGCCGGACACGGAAGGGCACGACGGATGAAATCCGTGGGCAGCTATATCGACACGGCGAGACCGCCTGCGGGCGCGGGGCGACCTGTGCTGCGCACCCCGGTTTTGGGCCTTGCGATGGCGCTCCTGCTTGGGGCCTGTGCGGAATCGCCCGATCTTGGTGAGCTTGAGGCGAGCTTTGACGCCCCTCGTGACCAGCGCGAGGTGCGCGTGTCCACGCGCGTCGCGCAGACGGATTTCGGGCGGACCGTGGCCCGTGCGGTCGAGACCAATCCGCGCCTTGACGCCTCGAACGCGGATGTCCGGGCCGCCCGGGCCCGCGAGGATGGCGAGGCGGGCGGATTTCTGCCGCGCTTTTCGCTCGGCGTGACCTTGGGCAGCGGGTTGACCGGTGGCAGCACCGGGTTCAGCCCGATCCTTGAAATCATGCAGTTGATCTATGACGGGGGCGCCACGGCAAGCCGCCAGATCGCTGCGCGCGCGCGGGTCTTCGAAAGCCGGGGGGCGCGTCTGGAAGTGGCCGCGGCCCTGTCGCTGGAGGCGGTCGAGGCGTGGCAGAACCTCGTTGCGGCCCGTGACCAGTACGATCTTGCCCGCCGCAACGAGGACGCACATCGGCGGCTGCTGGCCCAGGTTCAGGATCGCTCGGATGCGGGGGCCGGCACGCAATCCGATGTCCTGACGGCGCAGGCGCGGTTGGCCGATGCCATCTCGCGCCGCGTGCAGGCGCTGTCGGGGCGGGACCGGGCGACGGCGGTGTTCCGCGAGATCTTCGGCCATGGTCCCGAAACACTTGGCATGCCGCCGGCCGCGCCGACCCTCTCGGATGTGCCGGACGTGACGCTGATCGCGTCGAGCCCGCGTGTCCGCGGCGTCGACGCGTCGATCAAGGCCGCAGAGGCCGACCTGGCCGCGACGAAAGCCGCGATCTTTCCCCAGGTCGAACTGCGCACAACCGGCCGCCGCGAGCCGATCGGAAGCGGTATCGACACCGATATCGATCTGTTGCTGGATTATGACAGCGGTGCGCCCGATCAGAAGGCTGCGGCGATCCGCGACTCCGAGGCGCGTCTGGCCTCGCTTCGCGCTGACCGCGACGGCCTTGCCCGCGAGATCCGTCGCGCGCTGGAATTCGCGCGGTCCGATCAGCGCACCGGCCTTGCGCGGGTCGAGGCGGCGCGCGATGCCGTCCGCGCCAACGAGCAGACGGTCGAGGCCGCCCGCGAGGAATTCTCGATCGGACGGCGCAACCTGATCGGATTGCTCGATGCGCAGCGCGACCTGTTCGAGGCCGGGGAACGGCTGATCATCGCGGAACGCGAGCAGGCCCTCAGCGGGTATGTCGTGCTGGCCCTGACGGGTGACATCCTCGACGCCTTCGCGATCACGCTGCCGCGTATCGCGGAACCCGGCGACGAGGGCGCGGCGGATGCACCCTCATGAGTGATGCGCGCGTTGTCAGGCTCGACCAGGGTGACCAGGGCTCCGCTCAGGGCGGCGGCACGGACGAGACCACGCCGCTCGAGGCGTGCCTGTTGCACGTGGCGGCCTCTCTTGATCGTCCGACGACGCTTGCGGCGCTGCATGCGGCGCAATCGGGACCGCAGGGCAGCCTGACCGTCCGTGATGCGATCGTCGCCGCCGAACGTGCGGGCATTCAGGCCGCATTCGGCAAGCGTCGGCTGAAGGATTTCGACAGCACCCTGACCCCGGCCATTCTTCTGCTGGACGACAATCGCGCTGTGGTGCTGTACGAAAAGTTGTCCGGTGGCCGATTGGCGGTGTTCGATCCGGATCTGGGCGAGGGGTTGGGCGAGGTCGCGTTCGACGCGATCGAGGCGGTCTATAGCGGCTATGCGTTGTTGATGCGGGCCGAGCACCGTGAAGATATCGCGGCGCAAAGCGGCGGGCGACAGGGACACTGGTTCTGGTCCACGCTCGCACAGAACCGGTGGGCCTATACCCAGGTGATCCTGGCCGCGATACTTGCCAATTTCCTTGGCCTGTCGACCTCGCTGTTCATAATGGTGGTCTATGATCGGGTGTTGCCCAACGAGGCGATGGAATCTCTGATCGCGTTGACGTTCGGCGTCGGGATCGCGTTGTTCTTCGATTTCCTGATCAAGAGCTTGCGCGCCGGGTTCATCGACCGCGCGGGTCAGCGCGCCGACATGGTCATGGGACGGCGCATCTTCGATCAGTTGCTGGACATGCAGATGCGCGCGCGCAAGGGATCCACTGGCGCGCTTGCCAGCACCCTGCGCGAGTTCGAGACGCTGCGCGAATTCTTCACCTCGGCCACATTGGTGGCGGTGGTGGATCTGCCCTTCATCATCCTGTTCATCGGTGTGATCTACCTGATCGGGGGGCCGCTTGCGCTGGTTCCGGCGATCGCGGTTCCGGTGGTCCTGATCGTCGGCATCGCGGTGCAGCCGGTCCTGTCGCGCCTGGCCGAGAAAAGCTTTGCCGACGGACAGTCAAAGCAGGGTGTATTGGTGGAAACCGTCGCCGGGCTGGAGACGATCAAGGCCGCGGGCGCGCAGCGGCGCATGCGCGCCCGGTGGGAAGAGGCGATCGCGCGGCAATCGGATCACGGGTTGAAGAGCCGCGCCGTGACGCAATTCGCCATCAACGCGACGGCCTTCACCCAGCAGGCGGCGCAGGTGATGATCGTGTTCTACGGCGTGTTCCTGATCACCGCGGGCGAGGTGAGCATGGGGGCGCTCATCGCCAGTGTCATCCTTACCGGACGGACGCTTGCGCCGCTGGCGCAACTGGCGCAGACCCTCACGCGGTTCAATCAGGCGCGGACGTCCTATCGCAGCCTCGATGCGCTGATGCGCGCCGAAAGTGAACGCCCCGAGGGCAAGGGCTGGATCTCGCGCCCGAGACTGGCCGGCGAGATCGCCTTTGACAACGTGTCCTTTGCCTATCCCGATCAGGGCATCGATGCGCTGTCTAACCTGTCATTCTCCATCAAGCCGGGCGAGAAGGTCGCGATCCTGGGCCGGATCGGATCCGGCAAAAGTACGGTCGCGCGCCTGATGCTCGGCCTTTACGAGCCGCGCGCGGGCTCGGTGCGGATGGACGGCATCGACATCCGGCAGATCGATCCCGGCGACCTGCGTCGCAATGTGGGCTCGGTGCTGCAGGATGTATGGCTGTTCACCGGCACCGTCCGCGAAAATATCGCAATCGGGGCGATGCGGCCGCGTGACACCGAGATCCTCGAGGCGGCGCGCATTGCCGGTGTGGAGGATTTCATCAAGCGCCACCCTTCGGGATATGACATGATGCTGGCCGAGCGTGGTGAGGGTCTGTCGGGGGGTCAGAAGCAGGCAATCACGCTGGCGCGCGCCCTTGTCGGGCGGCCGCCGGTCCTGTTGATGGATGAACCCACCAGTTCGATGGATGTTCAGAACGAGGCCGAGGTGATTGCGCGGCTGAAAACGGAACTGTCCGATCGGACGGTGGTGATCGTCACCCACCGGACAAGCTTGCTGGAGCTGGTGGATCGGGTGATCGTGGTCGATCAGGGCAAGATCGTCGCCGATGGCCCCAAGAGCATCCTTGACCGGCGGGGACAGGCAAGCCCGAGTGCCGCGGCCGGATCGGTCCGCAACGAGGCCAGCAAGGGCGGAGCACCGGATGGCGCGTAACCATGATCTCGATAAACTGGCCCGGGAAATGCGTGGGTCCTCTCCGTTCCGGGGATCTCTTCTGCTGGCGGTCATCCTTTTGTTCCTGTTGGCCGCGGGGGTTTGGGCGGCGCGGACAGAGCTGGACGACGTCACGCGCGCCGAGGGGCGCATCGTACCATCGGGCGACGTACAGGTGATCCAGGCGACGGAACCGGGGATCCTGCAAGAGGTTCACGTGTCCGAGGGCGAGATCGTGGACAAGGGCGCGCTCCTGATGGAACTGGACGGCACGCAGATATCGAGCGAGCTGGATCAGGAACAGCAGCGCGCCTATGGCCTGATGGCCCGGATCGAACGCCTTCAAGCCGAAATCGATGACGAGCCTCTGAATTTTCAGGACACCCTGCTTGAACGTGCGCCGGAGGTGGTACGCTCGGAAACGGCGCTTTTCCACGGAAGAAAGGCGGAATTGGCCGACGAGATCGACATCCTCGAGCGTCAGCGCAGTCAGCGCCGCCAGGAATACGCGGAGGGGCGCGTCGATCTGCAGACAGCCCGCGACACGTTGGAGGTGCTGGCCGAGGAGCGCGCGATCATGCAACCTCTGGTAGAGCGCGGTGTCGAGCCCGAGACGACGCTTTTGTCGTTGCGTCGAACCGAGGCCGAGTGGCGCGGGCGCGAGACACGCGCGAAAGCGGCCCTGTCGCGATTGCAATCTGCGCTGGACGAGATCGACGATCAGGTGCGCGCCCGGCGCTCGCGTCAGCGGGCGGCGGCGCTGTCGGATCTGGCGTTGGCGACGGCAGAGCTCGCGGCGCTGAAACCGTCCCTGCCAGCCTTGCAAAGCCGGGCCGCGCGTGCCCGGTTGCGCGCGCCCGTGCGCGGCGTCGTGAACCGTATTCACCGCTCGACCCTTGGCGGACTGGCGCGTGCGGGCGAGGATCTGATCGAGATCGTGCCGCTTGACGACACGTTGTTGGTCGAGGCCTATGTGAAACCTGCCGATATCGCCTTCCTTTATCCCGGCCAACCCGTGAAGGTGAAGGTGACGGCATATGACTTTTCGCGCTATGGTAGCCTGGACGGGGAAATCGTGCGCATCGGGGCAGATGCCGTGACGCGGTCCGAGCGCGACGAGGAAGAGTTCTTCGTCGTCGAGATCCGGACCGAGGACAACATCCTTGATGCTGACGGGGTCGCCGTCGAGATCATGCCGGGCATGGTCACCCAGATCGACATCCTGTCGGGGCAAAAGACCGTGCTGGAATATCTGACGCGGCCCGTGGTGCGGGTGAAGGAAAACGCGCTGCGCGAGTGACGCAGGGGGACTGCGACATGCGCCAGGTCAACCCATGTCGGTCATGTTGCCCAGCAACATCGCGATGAAGGACAGGTCGCCCGCATCCTGCACCCCGTCGAGGTACATTCCGGCCTCGTATCGCACATCGCGTGCCGTTATCGTGCCCAGATCTGCCGACGCGTCGATGAATATCCATTCCGGGGTCGCGCTCGGGGGCAGCCCCACCGCGACCCGCAACACGTCAAGCGCATCCGCAGCGGTCACCTGACCGTTTCGGTCGATATCGGCCGCGATGTAATCCAGCGGCCCGGCCCCCGCATCGAGCCCCACGGCAAGGCGCAGCACGTTCAGCGCGTCGGATGCGGTGATCGCCGGGTCGCCGGCGGTGTGGAACCGCGTCAGCAAGAGCGTACCCTCGGGCGACGGAGGCAGGGTGAAATGGCCGTGCGTATCGGTTTGCGTGACATAGGGTGAGCTGCCGGTCGGAATAAGCGTGACGGTGGCCTCGGCCAGACCGAGCCCGGCCCGATCGACGATCCTGGGACCGTCACCCTGCGGCAGGTCAGGGGCGGTCGGGGTGTCATCCGACCCCATGCCGTCGCCGAAACCGGCATTGTTAAGGATCAATAGCCGGTCGGGCCCCTGCAATCCGTGGGGAAATATCTCGGCCGCCGTCAGGCCCGCGCCACTGTCCGATCCGACATGCACGCTGTAGTCCCGGTACGAGATCAGCGCACCTTGTGAGGTTGTCGAGATGTCAAGCTGCGCCACCCCGCGCAGCATCGGCCAATCCGACAGGTCCAGACGGTCGAGGCCGGGCTCGAAGTCGGTTATCCAGACCGGGCCGTCCTGCATGCGCAGCGCAAAGACATCCGCACCCGCGCCGCCTGTCAGGATCGCGTTTGCGGGGCTTGAAACGAGCAGATCATGCCCGGCGCCCCCGGTGGCGATCTGTCCCGCCACGCCCAGATCAGCCAGCGGCGCCGTCACCACACCCACCCCCGGATCGCCCTGCGAGCCGACCGTCACGACAAGCGTCTGGTCGATCACGACCGCGGACAGGGACGCAATGTTGTAAAGTCCTGCACCCTCATGGTGAACCAACGTGTCAAGCCAGACCAGCCGCCCGTCGGGTGACAGGCGGAACAGGGTCAGACCGTGATCGCCGCCCCCGGCCACGATTAGCACCTCGTCCCCACATGTCGCGCTGGCGAGGGCCTGGACACCGCCAAAGCGCGTCTCTCGTGTATCCGTCACGTGATCGGTAGGCTGCAATCGTCCGTCCGGGGTGAGTGCGATCACCGACAGGGACGCACTTCCTGCGGCAGCCACGATCGCCCAGTGTCCCGTATCCGTCCCGATTACCTCGAGGGCCGTGGGGTTGGCGATGCCCAGCCCCTGATCTGCCCCGAACAGCGCGATATCATCGGTGCCGACACGTGGCATGACCGCAAGGTGATCGTCGAACGCCCCGATGGCCAGAACCTGCGCCTGCGCGCCGCTGTCGATCACATCAAGCCCGACGGTGCCGGTCTGCCAGGCCCCGTCGGCCAAGGGGGCCGTGTCACTGTGGAGCGCCGAGGCCCGCAACATGGTGTCGTTGCCTGCCATGATTTCGGCCGTGACAGTGGCCTTGTCCATGCTGACACGGGCGCCGATGCTGCCATCCTCGGCTATGCGGTACCCGACAAGGTGATCTTCGGCCGCCCCGAGGAACAGCACGCGCCCGGTCGCGGTGTCCGCAAGGGCCAGTTTGCCTGTCAGTGCCGGGTCCACCACGTCGGAGAATATTCTGCTGTCCACAAGTGTAAGCGTCCCGTCCGTGCCGACACGGAACGTCATCACACCTCCGCCCGACCGGGTCGCGGCCAGAACGAATTGCCCCGCATCGGTGCGCAACACCTCTGACGCCGTCACGCCATGCGCGAAGACGTCGCTGCCGGTCCCCGACCGGCCGCGTGATTGCAGCCACATGGCCCACCTCACCTGATCCACCACAGGCGAGTTTAAGAGCGGGTGAAGACATGAACTCGGGCGCGATCATGACAGGATAGCGGCATTCACAGCCGTTTTTCCTTAAATGCCAGACAGGGCACGCCGGGCGGGAAGGCGGGGTGCCGATGTCGCCACTCCGCGTAGGTGCCTCCCGTCAGGTGACGACGGTGTCCATGTTCCCCAGCAGGATGCCGGTCATTGGCGGCAGCGCGATATCCGCATCGATCTCACCGACCTCGACGCCGCGCGCTACCGCCGTATTCTCGCGATCAAGACCAAGGTTCGCCCAGTCGGTGCCGGAGTCGAAGAATTGCCATTGCGGGGCATGCTCGCTGTCGAGGCCGACGGCGTGCCGCAGCACCTCCAGCGCGTCACCCGCGGTCACCCGCCCGTCGCCGTTCATGTCAGCGGCCACGAAGTTCTGTGCCCGGGGCTCTCCGAAAGACGGCGTCAGCCCCACAGCGAGGCGCAACACCTCCAGCGCGTCACCTGCGGTGATCGCGGGGTCGCTGTCCGCGTCGTAGTCACGCGTGGCATCGAGGCGCCCGGTCTCGTTCTCGACGAGGTCGAAGCGGAAATCGCCATCGCCGCGGGTCACCCGCGCGAGGCCGACGCTGCGCCCGGTCGGCTGAAAGGTCACCGTGGCGGCGGACATGTCCTCGCCCCCCGGCGCGGTCAGGGTGCCGGACAGTACCAGCAGCCCCTCAAGCCCGCCGCCATCCGTGTCGGGCGTGTCCAGAGGCGGTGCGCCCAATGGCCGATTGTCGATCACGTCCTGGGCATTCCGGGCACTGTCGACATAGCTGTCATCGCCGGTCAGAAGGTAGTCCAGCACCGCCTGATCGAAGGTCGGCGTGCCCTGTTGCAGCCCGGCGGCCGTGACCGCGTTCTGGGCCGCCGTGACATCGGTGCTGTCGAAATCGTTCAGGCCGATCATGCCGGTCGGGTAATTCGGAAGGTAATAGCTGTCGGGGCCTTCGCCGTTGGCATAGGTGAACAGGCTGTCTGCCGCGTCATCCACGCGCCAATCGTCCCGATAGGTCCCGTAGAGGTCCGCGAAAGCCAGCGGGCGGCTTAGGGGTGTGCCATCGGCCAGTGCGATGTCATTGGCCGCGAAACCGTCAGCATTGCCCAGCAAACCCTCGACCTGGCCGGCCCAGTAGGTGTCGAGCGCGACGGTGATGTCGACCCTTTGGCCGATGATGTCGACCTCGATGGCGCTGTATCCTGTATCGAGGCTGCCGTCGCGGGTATGGATCAGCGTGTAGGTGTCGCCCTCGCGGTAAATCCGATCCTGCCCCACACTGATAAAGCCGCCATCTGGCACCGTGGTGGCCGTCCCCGCAATCGAGAGCGGCGCAGCCGCTGCGGGATCGACCATGACGGCCCCACCGTCAAGCTTCACCGCGGCGGCCACGTTGGCTGTGACGTTTTCACCCACCGGGCTCATCCGGGCCTGCACCTGGAACTCCGAACCGTCGGTGGCGCGGATCATGACGTATTCGCCCGCTGCGTGGAAATCATAGGCGGCCCCGTCGAGCGTCAGCAGATGCGGGTCGCCGCTGTTCCAGCCGGTAAGCCCCTCGGGCAGTGGTGGCAGGGTGAGGCCTGTCCGCGCCTCGAGGTCTTGCAGAAACGATTCGAGATCGAGAGGGTTCAGCGGTATCGTGTCGGGGATTTGAAGGATAATGTCATTCTTCGGATCGGTCAGGGTGATGGGCCCGACGCCAAAACCGATGATCGGCGCCGTCGGATCGAAGAGGCCCGGCATGCCCGCCAAGGGCATCGTGGGAAATGCGGCGGTGAGAGTGTAACCGTCCGCCTCGGCCGTCAGGGTTCCGGCGGCTGAATCGACGCTCATGCTGAGCAACTCCGCGCCGGCGTCTCGCAGGACAAGATCGGTGAGCTCATATTGAAGAAGCGGCTGCAAAAGCGCCTCGATCTCTTCCTGGGTCAGCAGGAACAGGTTGTCGAAGCTCTCGCTGATATTGATCAGGGTTCCGAATTCCTGCAGCGAGGACGGGAAGGTTCCACCACGTTCGATGCTCTGGTCGCCCGATGTCAGCAGGTAGCTGTTGCGATCCACGTCCAGCGACAGGATTTCGGTGCCACCGTAGGCGACGCGGATCGACTGCACGTCACCGGCCGCGGTCCCGTCCATGATCGCCGTTTCGAAGGCGCCGAGGCTGCTGACGGGAGTGAACCCGCTGCCGGTGAGCGAAACGGTATAGGGCTGGGGCAGGGTGGTGTCCAAGCTTTGGCCGCTGAACTGGATCAGCGTAGAAGACAGCGTCGAGGGCCTGTCTATATCGAAGTCCAGAAGGCCGGACAGTTCGGCCTCGAAATCGAGGGCGAATGTCTTGAGGCCGGCGAGGATCGTGTCGTCTTCCAGAAGGTCCTCGAACCCTTGTGTCACTACGATATCATTCATGTTTCAACCCTCTGAAAAACGGTGCGCCCGATCATGACACGGGCCCGGCCTCGCGATCGTTTGCCATCAGGCCGGCTCGTGGTCCACGATGCGTCTGCCGGAAGCCGCGACACCCGCATCATTAGAAGTTTACGTTTCCGGATCAATCCAAAAAAAGCCAGCGCGTCAGCGATAGCGCATCCGCCTGGCCCTTTCCCTAGCGCGTCGTCAGCGGTTGGTCTCGCGGTCTCTTTCCGTCGCGGCGTCGAGGCGGGCGTGATCCGCGTCGCTCTCGAAGCTGGCCCACGGCCTGTCCGTGCCCGTAGGCGGCAGATCCGAAGGTTTGTGCAAGAGATGCAGGTGTGTCTTGGCGATGAAATGGCCGGTAATCGGGGCTGTGAGAAACAGGAACAGCGTTATCATCAGTTCGTGAAACGAGAACTGCCCGAGCTCGAAGTAGAAATACAGCATCGACGCGATAAGCGCGCCGCCAACCCCGAGCGTCGAGGCCTTCGTGGGCGCGTGCAGCCGCATCATCGGATCCGGCAACTTTACCTGACCGTAGGACCCGACCAGCCCGAAGATGCCGCTGATCACCAGAAAGACGGATATGAGGATGTCGACGATCATGGCGCTGCCTCGTTATTCGATGATGTCACCGCGCAACAAAAAGCGCGTGTAGGACACGGTGGAAATGAATCCGGTCATCGCGATGATCATCGAGCCCTCGAAATAGACCGTGGTGCCCTTGAGGATGCCGAACAGCGCGAGAAGGGCGATGGCGTTGATGACCATCGTGTCCAGCGCCACAATGCGATCCCCGACCGTGGGCGCAATGATGATGCGGTAGATGTTCATCAACAGCCCGAGCCCGAAACAGGCGAACGCGAAGGTGAGTGCATAGTCGATCATTCGAAGATCTCCTTCAGGCGGGCCTCGTAGCGGGCCTTTATCCCGTCGCGCACCGCATCGGGATCGGGCGCGTCCAGGCAGTGAACCAGGATGCTGCGCCCGTCCGCAGAAATATCGCTCGACACCGTGCCGGGGGTCATCGTGATGGTGCCCGCGAACACGGTGATCGCCTCTGGTGTGCGCAGATCGAGCGGTACGGTGATCCACGCGGGATGCGTGTTGGCATTCGACTTGAACAGGATGATGTAGGCCACCTGCACATTGGCCACGCAGATGTCCCACAACACCACGAGGATGTATTCCGCGATGCGCGGCGCGCTGTGCAGATTGGGGCGGTTGGGCCAGTAGGCCGAGGTGATCACCGGAATGATCAGCGCGAGAATGGTCCCGAGCAGCAGATTGCCGAGCGTCACCGTGTTGACCAGCATCTGCCAGACCACGATCAGCAGCAGGGTGAGAAAGGGATGGGGCAGGATCTTGCGCAGCATCGGTCGTCCTTTCTCAGCGGGTGCCCAGCACGGCAGCGATATAGGTGTCCGGACCGTGCAGCTGCGCGGCCGTCGCCTCGACATAGCGCATGACCGGCCCGGCAAACACGGATAGCGCGATGATCGCGGCCAGCATGGCGCATGCGGCGACCATCGGCAATGCGACGGGCGGCTGATCGGCCCCGTTGGGGGCGGCCTGCGCGGAGTCATCGGCGGGGGCGGGTTTCCAGAAGACCGCGCTGCCGGCCTGGGCGAAGCCCAGAATTGCCACCAGAGATGTGCCAAGGACCACGGCCCAGATCAGCCAGACGGCGTCCATCTCTTGCACCGCGTCGAGGATCAGAAGCTTGCCGATGAAACCCGACAGCGGCGGCATGCCGGCGGCAGCGATCGCCGCGCCGAAGAACAGCGACGTGATCAGCCCGTGCTGCGCCATGACCGGCCCCGGCACCAGCGCGTCCGTGCCCCGGCGTTCGCGCACGAGATCGACCACGATGAACAACAACGCCCCGGCAAGGGTGGAATGCAGCATGTAGTATATCGCGGCCGCTGTCGTTTCCTCGCGAAAGCCCGCAATGGCGATCAGCAGCGTTCCGAGCGACCCGATGGTGGCAAACGCCGCGAGCCGGCCCAGCCCCTTTGACCCCAGAATGCCGATCATGCCGACAGCCAACGTGATCAGCGCGGCATAAAGCAGCATCTGGTCGATCAGGTCGGCCGTCGCGCCAAGGTCCGGCCCGAAGACCAGCGTGTACATGCGCAGGATGGCATAGGCCCCGACCTTGGTCATGATGGCAAAGAGCGCGGCCACGGGCGCGGGTGCGTTCGCGTAGGTCTCGGGCAGCCAGAAATGCAGGGGCAACACAGCGGCCTTGATGGCGAAGACCAGAAACAACAGCATCGCCCCGACGCGCAGCAGCGCGCTGTCCTCGGCCGGGATTTCTGCCGCGCGCTGTGCGAGATCGGCCATGTTGAGCGTGCCGGTCACCGCGTAAAGCGTGCCGAGCGCAAAGAGAAACAGGGTGGAGCCAAGCAGATTGTAGATGACGTATTGCACGCCGGCCTTCAGCCTGCGCCGCCCGCCGGCATGGATCATCAGCCCGTAGGAGGCGATCAAGAGCACCTCGAAGAACACGAACAGGTTGAAGGCGTCGCCGGTCAGGAAGGCCCCGAAGATGCCCATCAACTGGAACTGGTAGAGCGGATGAAAGTTGTTGCCGCGCTGGTCCCATCCCGTGCCGATGGCGTAAAGCAGGACCAGCCCCGCCAGAACCGCCGTCAAAAGCACCATCAGCGCCGACAGCCTGTCCAGTACCAGAACGATGCCGAAGGGTGCGGGCCAGTTGCCAAGCTCGTAGACGTCGATCGTGCCGGTCGCGGCCTGCACCATGAGGCCGATCGCGACCGCCAGCAGCGCGGCCACACCGCCAAGCGAGAACACGCGCTGCAGCGCCGGATGATGGCGCATGGTCAGCGTCAGGACCGCCGCGAGGACCGCCGGCAGGACCACCGGCACAACAATCCAGTGGTTCATGCGTCAGTCTCCTCGTCTCGCGCGCTTTCGGGGCTGATGTTCACGCTGTCCTCACGCGCCGACAGGTAGGCGCCAAGCGCCATCATCACCACGACCGCCGTCATGCCGAAGGAAATCACGATCGCCGTCAACACCAGCGCCTGCGGCAGCGGATCGGCATAGGTGTCGACCCCGTCCCGCAACACCGCGGGCATGTCGACTGCCAACCGCCCGGCGCCGAACAGGAACAGGTTGACCGCGTAGGTCAGCAGCGCCACGCCGATGATCACCGGAAAGCTGCGCAGGCGCAGCACAAGGTAGATGCCCCCGGTGGTGAGAACGCCGATCGCGCTGGCGAACAGAAGTTCCATGTCACATCCTTCCTTCGCGCGAGGTATCCGGACGGGCGGGGTTGATGTCCATCGGGGCGACATTGACCGTCTCGCCGGCGCGCCGCGCGATGCTGGACAGGCTCTTGAGGGCAAGCATCACCGCCCCCAGAACGGTCAGGAAAACGCCGATGTCAAAGGCGATGGCGGTGGCCCATTCGAACTCCTCTATGGGCGGAAAGTGCAGATATCCGTAGTCCGATGTCAGGAAGGGCCGCCCGGCCAACCACGACCCCAGACCGGTCAGGCTGGCCACCAGCACGCCGATGCCGATCGTGGCGTGATAGGTGATGCGCTGCCGCGCTTCAGCCCACGCAAAGCCCGAGGCCATGTATTGCATCAGGAAGGCGATGGCGACGATCAGCCCGGCGATGAAGCCGCCCCCCGGCTCGTTATGGCCGCGCAGGAATATGTAGGCCCCGACCATCAGCGCGATCGGCATCATCACGCGGGTGGCCACCACCATCATCATCGGATGACGGTCGCCCGCCTTGCCCGCGGGCGTTGTGCCCGCACCCGTATTTGCCAGCCATTGCCCGGCCGGTCCCTTCAGCACGGTTTCGGTCAGCGCGTAGATCACCAGCGCGGCGATCCCCAGCACGATGATCTCGCCATAGGTGTCGAAACCACGGAAATCCACGAGGATGACGTTCACCACATTGGTGCCGCCACCGCCCTTGTAGGAATTCGCGAGGTGAAAGGCCGAGATGCTTTCCTGCGCGAAATCGCGCACGAGGATCGCGTAGGTCAGGCCGGTGACAGCCACCCCGCCGACGACGGCGATCGCCCCGTCGCGCAGGCGGCGCGCCGAACCGCTCTCGATCGGTGTCTCGCGCGGCAGAAAGTTGAGGGCCAGAAGCAGCAGGATGATCGTCACCACCTCCACCGAGATCTGCGTGAGCGCGAGGTCGGGGGCCGAGAAGTAGACAAACCCGAGCGACACGAAAAGCCCCAGAACACCCAGAAGGATCAGCGCGAAGAAGCGTCTGCGATGGAAGACCACCAGACCGATCGTGGCCAGGACCAGCAGGATCCAGCCAATCGCGGGCAGGGCGGTGATCGGCAAAGTGTCGCGTGTTGGCGGACGTGTCTCGCCGCTAGACCAGGCCAGCCAGCCCGCGCCGATCACGACGACCGAGAACACCGCGGCACTGCGGGTCAACGCGCCATTATGCAGCCCGTCGGTGATCGCGTTGGCGGCCCGCGTGCCGGCCCGCGTCACGGCGTCGAACATCGCCTTGGCCTCGGGGCGCGGGGTGGCGTTCCACATGGCATGCAACGGACGGTGCAGCGCCAGCACCGCCGCGCCGCCAAGCACCGCGATCACGGACATCCAGAAAGCCGCTTTCAGGCCGTGCCAGTGATAGATGTTGACATACGGCTCTGACTGGGTGACCGCCGCCGCCGTCACCCGCACCAGATCGCCGGCGAAGGTCATCGGCATCACCCCGATCAGGATCACCAACACCGTCAGAAAGGCCGGCGCGGCCCACATGCCAAATCCGGGGTCGTGCGGATGCGCGGGATAGTCGTCGCGCGCGGGTCCCAGAAATACATGCGCGATGTAGCGAAACGAATAGGCGACCGAAAACAACGCGCCAAGCGTCGCGACCGCCCCCATTAGCCAATAGGGGCCGATCCATGCGGTCTCGGCCACTTCCTGCAGCATCATCTCCTTGGACAGGAACCCGTTGAGCGGTGGGATACCGGCCATCGACAGCGCCGCGACAGTGGCGATGGTAAATGTCACGGGCATCAGGTGACGCAGCCCCCCCAGACGCTTGATGTCGCGGGTATGGGCCTCGTGATCGACGATGCCCGCGGTCATGAAGAGCGCGGCCTTGAAGGTGGCATGGTTGATGATGTGGAACACCGCGACCACGGCGGCCGCCTTGGTGCCAAGCCCCAGAAGCATCGTGATCAGGCCCAGGTGGCTGACCGTCGAGAAAGCCAGCAGCGCCTTGAGGTCGTCCTTGAACAGCGCGATCTTGGCGCCGATCAGCATGGTGATCAGGCCGGTGCTGGCGACGATCCAGAACCATTCCGGCGTGCCCGCCAGCACCGGCCACAGCCGCGCCATCAGGAACAGCCCCGCCTTCACCATCGTGGCCGAATGCAGGTAGGCCGACACCGGCGTGGGCGCGGCCATCGCGTGCGGCAGCCAGAAATGGAACGGGAACTGCGCCGATTTCGTAAAACAGCCCAACAGGATAAGGATCAGCGCCGGCAGGTACATCGGACTGTCCTGCACTGCCTCTTTCTGCGTCAGGATCACGCTCAGGTCGTAGCTGCCCGCGATATTGCCGAGGATCAGCATGCCACCGATCAGCGCCAGCCCGCCGCCGCCGGTCACGAACAGCGCCATGCGCGCGCCCTGCCGGCCTTCGGGAAGGTGCTTCCAATAGCCGATCAGCAGAAAGGAGGACAGCGACGTCAACTCCCAGAAGACCAGCAAAAGCAGGATGTTGTCGGATAGCACGATGCCGACCATCGCGCCCTGGAATAACAGCAGATAGGTGTAGAACTGTCCCATCGGGTCGTCGCGCGACAGGTAGAACCGGGCGTAAAGAATGATCAGCAGGCCAATCCCTAGGATCAGGCCGGCAAACAGCAGCCCCAACCCGTCGAGCATGAAATTCACGTTCAGGCCCAGCCCCGGCAACCAGTCGAGCCCGAAGGTCAGAACCTCGCCGCGCATCACGGACGGGGCGCAGATCAGCAGCAGGGTCAATGCGAGGATCGTGGGGATCGCCGTGAAGGCGGCGCACGTATTGCGGCCCGCCTGGATCATCAATCCGGGCAGCAGCGCCCCCAGAAACGGCAGGGCCGCGATGATCGGCAAGAATACTGCGGCGGTGTCCATCCGTCTCTGCCCCCCCTGGTCGGTCGTCGTGGCCCTGGTGTGGTCCCGCGCCATCATGCGGGCACGGGTCAGGCCATCGTGTTTTGACGCGATCGACTATATTGATGCTCGGGCCTGCGGCAACCCGAATCCGCCAAAATTCGCCCGGTGCGGGCCGCAACCGTGCGGCATGTTGTCCCGCAGGATCTAGATGCGCGCGGCGAATTCCGTCAGTACGGTCTGATACACAGCACGTTTGAAGGGCACGATCCGCGCCACGAGGTCCGACGGGTCCAGCCACCGCCATTCGGAAAATTCCGGATGATCGGTGTCGATATCGATATCCGCGTCATCACCCAGAAAGCGGATCAGAAACCATTTCTGTTCCTGTCCCCTGAAGCGTCCCTTCCAGATGCGCGGCACGATGTCGTGGGGCAGATCGTACCGCACCCAGTCTGCGGTCTCGGCCTCGATCCGTACCTTGCGGGGGGGGATGCCGGTTTCCTCGTGCAGTTCGCGCAGCGCGGCGTCCTGCGCGGTTTCGCCCGGATCGATGCCGCCCTGGGGCATCTGCCATGCCGATGCCTCGGTATCTATGCGTTGTCCGACGAAGACCTTGCCATCGGTGTTGACCAGCATCACGCCGACGCATTTGCGGTAGGGCAGACTGGCAATCGCGTCAGGGGTCATGACTGGCCTCGATCATGCTGGGTTGGGCGCGGCGGCGCTCAGACATATCGTGCCCGCGGATCTGCGAAGGTTTCAACCCGCGCGGCTCGAAAAATGTCATGCCTCGCGTTCATGCCTCGTGCGGGCCGACCATGCCCATGATGTCATATGTCCGGCGCAGGATCGGCGCGGCAATCGCACGCGCACGCGTGGCTCCATCGTCGAGGATGCGGTCGATCTCGGCCACATCCTGCATCAGTCGCGCCATCTCGGTCGAGATCGGCGCAAGTTTCTCGACGGCAAGATCGGCAAGCTGCGGCTTGAACTCGGAGAACGGCCGCCCACCGGCGTCGCGCATCACCGCATCAACGCTGATATCGGCAAGCGCGGCATAGATGTTCACCAGGTTGCGCGCCTCGGGCCGATCCTCCAGCCCAGAGACCTCCGAGGGCAGTGGCTCTGGGTCGGTCTTGGCCTTGCGGATCTTTTTCGCGATGGTGTCGGCGTCGTCGGTCAGGTTGATGCGGCTCATGTCCGAGACATCGGATTTCGACATCTTCTTCTCGCCATCGCGCAGGCTCATCACCCGCGTGCCGGCCCCCTCGATCACCGGCTCTGGGACGGGAAAGAAATCCACCCCGAAATCGGTGTTGAACTTGATCGCGATGTTGCGGGTCAGTTCCAGATGCTGTTTCTGATCCTCGCCCACCGGCACATGCGTCGCGTGATAGGCAAGAATGTCGGCGGCCATCAGCGCGGGATAGGCAAAAAGCCCCAGCGAGGCGTTCTGTGCGTTCTTGCCCGCCTTGTCCTTGAACTGCGTCATGCGCTGCAACCAGCCCATCCGCGCCACGCAGTTGAATACCCAGGCAAGCTGCGTGTGTTCGGCCACCTGGCTTTGGTTGAAAAGGATCGAGCGCGCGGGATCGAGGCCCGACGCGATGAAGCCCGCGGCCAGTTCCCGCGTCGCGCGGCGCAGGTCGGCGGGCTCTTGCCAGACGGTGACGGCATGCAGATCGACCATGCAATACAGCGTCGGCACGCCACGGTCCTGCGCATCGGCAAAGCGTTTCAATGCGCCGAGGTAATTGCCCAGATGCAGGTTGCCCGACGGCTGGATGCCCGAAAACACGCGCGGGGGAAAGGCCGCTTCGGTCATGTCGCAACTCCGTGGTGGATTTCTGTGATCGCCTCGCTTACCCATGCGGCACTGCCCCGTCAAGGAGAGCCCAGGTGCAAGATCAGCAGCATGACAGCCCGCTCAATCCGATACCGTCCTTCGTCATCGTCCTGTTCCTCGTGATCATGGGGGTCGAGGCGGCGTTCACGCTGGGCGCGCGTGGCATCATCGGTGGACCGGGCGCCATCGGCTGGCGATCCGGCGCGATCGAGGATTACGCGTTCAACGGCGACGTCCTGCGGTGGATGGTGCAGAACAACGTCTGGCCGGTCGACCAGTTGCGCAGGTTCCTCAGCTATGCCTTCGTGCATGCCAGCTTCACGCATGCGCTGTTCGCCGGGGTGCTTCTGCTGGCCATGGGCAAGTTCGTGGGCGAGGTGTTCCGGCAATGGGCGGTGTTGGTGCTGTTCGTGCTGAGTACCGTGGCAGGCGCGCTGATCTTCGGGCTTGTAGTGCGCGATAGCCCGTGGCTGATCGGGGCGTTTCCGGGGGTCTACGGGCTGATCGGCGCGTTCACCTATATCATCTGGCTGCGTCTGGGGCAGCTTGGCAGCAATCAGGCGCGGGCCTTCACCCTGATCGGCGTGCTGATGGGGCTGCAACTGGTGTTCGGCCTGCTCTTCGGCGGCACGGCGACATGGGTGGCCGATGTTTCGGGATTTGCGGTGGGGTTTCTGGCCTCTTTCGTGGTCAGTCCGGGGGGCTTTGCGAAATTGCGCGCGCGGCTGCGGCACGACTGAACACGCGGTATCGCCGGTGCGGGTTATGGCGGGCTGTGCCGGGGGCGGCGTTCGCGACAAAGCGCGCGTGATACCGGCACAGGCTCTTGACTTTCCGCGCCCGATATCGCATCCGCTCACGACCTGACATGACGCGCATGCCGGGATTGTTAGATATACACCCTGAACGGGTGCGCAGTTCGAGGTGACCCGAGGGGTCGAAACACCTGACGCGGGTCAGGGACCACAGAGCGCGGAGAAAAAGGGAAAGATCCATGTTCGCGGTTCTCAAGACCGGTGGCAAGCAGTACAAGGTGCAGTCGGGTGACATGCTCCGTGTCGAAAAGCTTGCGGCGGATGCCGGTGAAACGGTTCAATTCAACGATATCCTGATGGTTGGCGGCGATGCGCCGGTGATCGGTGCGCCCTTCGTGGACGGGGCTGCGGTGCAGGCCGAGGTCGTAGATCAGGTCAAGGGTGACAAGGTCATCAACTTCGTCAAGCGGCGCCGCAAGCACGGCTCGCAGCGCACGCGCGGACACCGCCAGCAACTGACGCTGCTGCGCGTCACAGAGATCCTCGCGACGGGTGCGGATGCCTCGGGCGTCAAGGCCGCCATCGGCGCGGGATCGACCGCTCATGCCGCCGCCACGGACGCAGGCGCGCCCGCCAAGGCCGCAAAACCCGGCAAGGCGACAAAGCCTGCTGGCGCGGACGATCTCAAGAAGCTGTCGGGTGTTGGTCCGGCGCTGGAAAAGAAGCTGCACGCGGCCGGCGTGACGAGCTATGCCCAGATCGCGGCATGGACCGACGGGGATGTCGCCGAGATGGACGAGAAACTGTCGTTCAAGGGCCGGATCGAGCGTGAAGGCTGGATCGATCAGGCCAAAGAGCTGACCAAAGGCTAAGGAGAGACGAGATGGCACACAAGAAAGCAGGCGGTTCCTCCCGCAACGGGCGCGACTCTGCGGGTCGTCGCCTTGGCGTCAAGAAATACGGTGGCGAGGCGGTGATCCCCGGCCACATCATCGTGCGTCAGCGCGGCAACAAGTTCTGGCCGGGTCCCGGCGTGGGACAGGGCAAGGACCACACCCTGTTCGCCGTGACCGAGGGGTCCGTGAAGTACCACAAGGGCTTCAAGGGGCGCACCTTCATTTCGGTCCTGCCAGTGGCGGAGGCCGCCGAGTAAGCCGTCCTGCACAGGTCGATGACATGAGGGGGGATCGGCGCTGTCGCCGGTCCCCTTGTCTTTTCCGGACGGATCGGGCTTGCCCGCCTGTCGCAGCAGATGGTCGGGTATCCGTGGCATGGTCTTGTGACACCGCGGAATGTGCCCATCTGAACATGATAGACAGGCCTCACGCGCAGGAGGAGGAGCGCATGAAAATGGACATGATCACCAATCAACCCGTCATCCCGGCGGATCGTTTCGATCTGCGCCCGTTGCGCCGGTCGGATGCCGGCCTGATCAGCCACAACGCGGGCGACCCGCGTGTGGCACGTGAGACGAGCAATATCCCGCACCCCCTGCCGCCGGGCAGCACCGAGGCGCTGATCGCACGCGCGCGGGCCGACGACCGGGTCGAGGATGTCTGGGCGATGGACGGCACCAAGTCGGGCCGGTCAGAGGTCATGGGCCTCATGACGCTCTCGCGTGTCGATGTCGGCCGATCAGAGATCTCCTACTGGGTTGCGCCCGCCTACTGGAATACCGGCATTGCGTCGGCGGCGGTCGAGGCACTGCTGGCGGCAAATCCGCATGAGGCTGACGCGATCTTTGCCAGCGTCTTTCAGGACAACGCCGCCTCGGCGCGGGTCTTGACGAATTGCGGCTTTCAGTATCTTGGGGATGCCGAAAGCTACTCGGTGGCGCGCGGCGCGACCGTACCGACATGGACCTACAGCAAAAAGATGACCTGAGGCGCCCCAAGCCTCTTCGGAAGGACGCCACATGAAATTCCTCGATCTCGCAAGGGTCTTTATCCGGTCGGGTTCCGGCGGGGCGGGCAGTGTCAGCTTTCGCCGTGAAAAGTATATCGAGTTCGGCGGACCGGATGGCGGCGACGGCGGCAATGGCGGCTCGGTCTGGGTCGAGGCCGTGGACGGGCTGAATACGCTGATCGACTTTCGCTATCAGCAGCATTTCTTTGCCGAGAACGGTCAGCACGGCATGGGGCGCGAGCGCACCGGGTTTACCGGCAAGGATATCGTGCTGCGGGTGCCGGTCGGCACCGAGATCCTCGACGAGGACGAGGAAACGGTGATCGCGGACATGACCGAGCTGGGTCAGCGGGTGAAGCTCGCCCAGGGCGGCAACGGCGGCTGGGGCAACACGCGCTTCAAGACCTCGACCAACCAGGCCCCGCGCCGCGCCAATCCGGGTCAGGAAGGCGTCGAGCGCACGATCTGGCTGCGGCTAAAGCTGATTGCCGATGTGGGGCTTCTGGGCCTGCCCAATGCCGGCAAGTCGACCTTTCTTGCCGCCACGTCGAACGCACGTCCGAAAATCGCGGATTATCCGTTTACCACACTGCATCCCAATCTGGGGGTCGTCGGCGTCGACGGGTCGGAATTCGTCGTGGCCGACATCCCCGGCCTGATCGATGGCGCATCCGAGGGGCGCGGCCTGGGCGACCTCTTTCTGGGGCATGTCGAACGCTGCGCGGCGCTGTTGCATCTGGTGGATGGCAGTTCCGGCGACCTTGTCGCCGATTATCACACCATCGTGCAGGAGCTTGAGGCGTACGGCGAAGGGCTGGCCACGAAACCGCGCCTGACGGTGCTCAACAAGATCGACACGCTCGACACGGAAGAGCGGGCGTTCCTGCGCGAGGAACTGGAGGCGGCCTGCGGGACACCGGTGATGCTGATGTCCGGGGTCTCGGGCGAGGGCGTGACCGAGGTGCTGCGCGCGTTGCGCGCCCGGATCGACGCCGATCATCAGCGGCAAAAGACAGCAGAGGACGCCGACCTGTCGTGGCAACCCTGACAACCGCGAAACGGCTGGTGATCAAGGTCGGCTCGGCGCTTTTGGTGGATCGCGGCACGGGCGCGCTAAGGGCTGACTGGCTGGCCTCGCTGGCGGCTGATGTGGCCCGGCTGCGGGCACGCGGCACGGATGTCATCCTGGTCTCGTCCGGTTCGATCGCGCTAGGGCGCGGGGTGCTGGGCCTGCCCGCGACGGATCTGACGCTGGAACAAAGCCAGGCCGCCGCCGCCGTCGGGCAGATTCGGCTGGCGCGGGCCTATGACGCTGCGCTTGCCGATCAAGGGCTGATCTCGGCCCAAGTTCTGGTGACGCTGGAAGACAGCACCGATCGGCGCCGGTATCTCAACGCGCGCGCCACGCTGGAACAGCTTTTGCGGCTTGGCGCGGTCCCGATCGTGAACGAGAACGACACCGTCGCCACCGACGAGATCCGCTATGGCGACAACGACCGCATGGCGGCGCAGGTGGCGGTCACGGCGGGCGCGGATCGGCTGATCCTGCTGTCGGATGTGGATGGGTTCTACTCGGCCAACCCGGCCGTGGATGCCGGTGCGCGCCGGTTCGACGTGATCGAGACGATCACCCCCGAGATCGAGGCGATGGCCGGTGATGCCGGGTCGGGCCTCAGCAAGGGTGGCATGAAGACCAAGCTTATGGCCGCCAGAACCGCCACCGCAGGCGGCTGCCACATGGCAATCACCCAAGGCGCCGTTCTGAACCCTGTGCGTGCGCTGGAAGAGGGCGCGCCGGCCACGTGGTTCCTTGCGCAGGGCGATCCGCAGCAAAAGCGCAAGGCCTGGATCGGCGCGATGAAGCCCAAGGGGCGCCTTACCGTCGATGCGGGCGCGGCGCGCGCGCTCGCCGCCGGCAGCAGCCTTCTGGCCGCCGGAGTGGCGCAGGTCACAGGCCGGTTCGGGCGGGGCGATCCCGTGGAAATGGCCGACGAGACCGGGCGCGTTCTGGGGCAGGGTCTGACCCGCTATGACGCCGAGGACGCCGCCCGCATCAAGCATCTGCGCTCGGACCAGATCGAGCAGGTCCTGGGCCACCCGGCACGCGGGCCCTTGATCCATCGCGATGATATGGCAATCTGAGATTTTGACCGGGAGACCGCGCCAATGAAGGACGACAGGGATATTGCCGCGTTGATGTCGGATCTGGGCGCGCGCGCGCGGGCCGCCGCGTCGGATCTGGCGGTGGCCGCCCCAGAGACCAAGCGCCACGCGATCGAGGCCGCGGCCGATGCGGTCTGGCAAGACCGAGCCGCGATCCTTGCCGCCAATGCCGATGATCTGGCACTGGGCCGCGACAAGGGCCTGTCGGGGGCGATGCTGGACCGTCTGACGCTGGACGAGGACCGGATCGCGGGCATGGTGGCCGGGCTGCGCGCCGTGGCCGCACAGGACGATCCCGTGGGCGAGGTCATGGCCGACTGGGACCGTCCCTCGGGGCTGAATATCCGGCGGGTGCGCACGCCGCTCGGCGTGGTGGGCGTGATCTTCGAATCGCGCCCCAACGTGACCGCCGATGCCGGGGCATTGTGTCTGAAGTCCGGCAACGCGGTGATCCTGCGTGGCGGGTCAGAGAGTTTTCATTCGTCCGGCGCGATCCATGCCTGTCTGGTGCGCGGGCTGCGCGCCGCGGGCCTGCCCGAGGATGCCATCCAGCTGGTGCCCACCCGTGATCGCGCGGCAGTGCAGGAAATGCTGACCATGACCGACACGATCGACGTGATCGTGCCGCGCGGCGGCAAGAGCCTCGTGGGGCTTGTGCAGCGCGAGGCACGCGTGCCGGTCTTCGCCCATCTCGAAGGCATCGTGCACATCTATCTCGATGCTGCGGCCGATGCCGACAAGGCGCGCCGCGTCGTTCTCGATGCCAAGACACGGCGCACCGGCATCTGCGGTGCCGCCGAATGCCTTCTTATCCATCGCGATATCGTCGATACGATCGGGCGGGATGTGATCCGGGCGTTGATCGACGCGGGTGTCGAGGTGCGGGTCGATGCCGCGCTCGGGGGGATCGACGGCACGGTACCGGCGGGGCCAGAGGATTGGGGCCGCGAATATCTCGACAGCATCATCGCCGCCAGGGTGGTTGGCGAACTGGACGAGGCAATCGACCACATCCGGCGCCATGGCTCTGGTCATACCGACTGCATCCTCACCGAGGATGCGGCGGCGGCGGATCGTTTCTTTGCCCGGCTCGACAGTGCCATCCTGATGCACAACGCCTCCACCCAGTTTGCGGATGGGGGAGAGTTCGGCATGGGCGCGGAAATCGGTATCGCCACCGGCAAGATGCACGCGCGCGGCCCCGTGGGCGCCGCGCAACTGACCAGCTTCAAGTACCTGGTCGTCGGGGACGGGACGACCCGCGGTTAAATCGTGATGACGAATTCCTCGGCCCCGAGCCGTGTGGTCATCGTGATGCCCTGCGCGGCAAGGCAACGTCGCAGCATGTGAAAATGGGCGTGGCGCGGATCGGGGGCGGGCAGGGGGATCTTTCCCGCGACGCCGTCCCAGAGGGCCGCATCCGGCGCGGGCGGTGTCGCGTGTGCCGTGATCTGCAGTGTTCGGGCGTCTCCCGTGACCGTCAGCGCCCCGCCGCGCGGCAACGCCTGTTCGGCGGCAAGGCAACCCAGGACGGCAATCTGCGCGCGCGGGCGCGGCAATTCGCCCGAGACCTGCCAGTCCAGCGTCAGCCGCGACTTGCCCGCATAGTAGTCTGCCGCGATCTTGCCCAGCCCCGTCGCGCCGAGACGTTCATCCGCAGTCGCCCGCCCATAGGCGAGGCGCGAGATCTCGAGCGTGGCCTTTGCCCCGTTCAGGCTGTCCTGCACCAGGGCCAGTTCCGCACCGTCGCCTGGTGCGGAAAGTGTCATCAATTCCAGACCATTGGCAATGGCGCCGAGGGGGCTTGCAAGATCATGACAGATGCGAGAGCCTATCATGGTATCAAACGCGGTGACATCCTGGGGCATGGGTTCTGGTCTCCGGACAGGGGGTGGCATGACCAACATGAATTCGATCTTGGAGCCGGGCATGCTGGTGGAAAACCCGGAGCGACCGGACTGGGGCATCGGGCAGGTACAATCGAACATATCCGGACGCGTCACGGTCAACTTTCGGGAAGAGGGCAAGGTTGTGATTGATGGCACACGGGTGGAGCTGCTTCTCGTCATTGATCCCTGAATCAGGTTATCAAATCGTTAAGGCTAGTCTGCAAAAAAGGTGACACATTCGGCTGGCAGATGCGTGCGGCGCTACCGCTTCGCTCGACCATGCCGTCGATCGGCGGTGTCCGTGCGCCCGCCGCTGTGTGTGGCGTTGCACTTTGACATGCGTTTGCCTAGAACCCGGTCAGAGCGCAGAGACGAGGCCGATGACCGCCCCCCAGTACCGTGTCAAACTTGCAGAGACCGAGGAAGAGTTGCGCGCCGCGCAGCGGCTGCGCTACGAGATTTTCGTCGCGGAACTTGGCAGTGACGGGCCGATGGTCGATCATGAGGCGCGGCTTGAACGGGATCGGTTCGATGTGTTCTTCGATCATCTTTTGCTTGTCGATGATGCGCGCGGCGCCGAGGTCGTGGGGGTTTATCGCCTGTTGCGCGGTGATCAGGCGCTGGAGGCGGGTCAGTTCTATTCCGAAGACGAATACGATCTGACGCCGTTGCGCCGCTCTGGGCGCAGCCTGCTGGAGCTTGGACGATCCTGTCTTGCGCGGCCCTATCGCGGGGGGCCGGGGATGTATCACCTCTGGCAGGGATTGGCCGATTACGTTGCACGGCACGGCATCGAAATCATGTTTGGCGTGGCAAGCTTTCACGGCACCGACCCCGAGGCCCTTGCGGACCCCCTGTCATTTTTGCATCATCGCTACCTCGCGCCGTCGGACCTGCGCCCGCGCGCCCGACCCGAGCATTTCCGCAGCATGAACCTGCGGCCCGAGGAGACGCTTGACCGGCATGCGGCGATGCTGCGGGTGCCACCACTTATCAAGGCCTACCTGCGGCTTGGCGGCTACGTTGGGGACGGCGCCTATGTGGACCATTTGTTCAATACCACGGATGTCTGCCTGATCATGGATACGGCACGGCTGACCGATCGCCATAAATCGATCTATTCGAAAGGGGCCGCGCGTTGAGCGTCACGTGGTATTCGGACGAGCCCGCGCCGGACATTCCGCGTCGCGCCGGTGATCTGCCACGCGTGATCATGCGGGGCGGGCTGCTGGGACTCGTGATCCTTGCGGGTGTGCTTGCGACGCTGCCGCTGCGCGCGATCGAGCGGCCGTTTCACGGGCGGCACCGTCCGTGGTCGCCTGCGGTCACGCAATGGGTGTGTCGCAGCGTTTTTACCATCCTCGGCATGCGTCACCGGATCCAGGGAACGCCGATCAGCGGCCCCGGTGCCGTGGTGTCCAACCATGTCTCGTGGCTCGATATTTTCGCACTCAACGCGCGCAAACGCATCTATTTCGTTGCCAAGTCCGAAGTGGCGCGCTGGCCGGGCATCGGCGCGCTGGCGCGGCTGGCAGGTACCGTGTTCATCAGGCGTGACCCGCGCGAGGCGAAAGCGCAGACCGAGATCTTCTCCGAGAGGCTTGCGGCCGGCCACCGATTGCTCTTTTTTCCCGAGGGCAGCTCGACCGATGGTATGCAAGTTTTACCATTTAAAACAAGCCTTTTCGAGGCATTCTGCAAGCTGCAGATGACACGACCCATGCAGGTGCAGCCGGTCACCGTTCTCTATCACGCGCCAGAGGGACAGGATCCGCGTTTCTATGGATGGTGGGGCGATATGACCTTTGGTGCGCATCTGCGCCAGGTCCTCGCCGCACCCCGGCACGGCGGGGTCACGGTCGTCTATCACGCCCCGCTGAACGTTGCGGAGTTCACGGACCGCAAGGCTTTGGCAAGCGCGGCGCGCGCGCAGGTTCTGTCGGGCATGCCCGCAGACCACCAGCACAACCGCCACGTCGGATCTGTCCGGGCCGCAGAGCCGTCGAGCTTGTATGCCGGATGCATCTGACGTCCTGCCGGTGACGTTTTCCTCTCGCATCGCGTCGGGTGTTTTGGTATCCGCAGCCTTGGGTGACGTATGGAACGCACCCGTGCGGGTGTGGCGGAACAGGTAGACGCACCAGATTTAGGTTCTGGCGCCGCAAGGCGTGGGGGTTCAAATCCCTTCACCCGCACCACCTTGTTTTTAAATTGTTTTTCTAAGATTCTCGCGCTGACCTCGCATTGGTTCCTCTCGGGTTTCGCAGTTTGTTTCGCAGATTCTCGTTCTGGTCATGTTCCGTTCTCAACGGTTTCTCTTTTCCTGAGCGCGCTTTGAAGCGGCCCGTTGATCGCGCTTTGCGCGATATTTTCTGACCATATCCATCGTCTTGTGTCCGGTGACGGCCTGAACTTCATCGTCGCTGCAACCGGCATCGGATAGCTGCACGGCCGCTGTGTACCGCCAGCCATGCGGGACAAGCCCCATGATCCCCAAGGATCGGCGCACCTCCTCCACAGCCTTCTGAGCCGCCCGCTTGGCGATGGGTTCGGTCAGGTTTTTTGCGAGGATATGCCGCCCCGTCTTGGGCAAGCGGGCGAGGTAGTCTTGTAGGCGAGACGGGCAGTAGCTCGACATCTTTGTGCCGGTCTTGTCCTGCACCACGGCCATATACCCGCCATCGAAGTCGGCCCATTCCATGGCGACACAATCGCCTATTCGTTGACCGGTGCCTACGCAGAGTTCGTACATCGTGCGCGCCGTGGTGAGGTTGTGCCGATTATACTAGCGTTCATAAGTGGCCAGCGTGTCCTCCGGCCAAGGCTCGTATTCACCACCGGTCAGCTTCGGAATATCGACCACCGGGTTGCGGTCTATCCATTCCATATCGACGGCGAATTTGCAGAGGATCGACAGGACGGCAAATCTCTCATTTGCCTTCGACCAGTTTTCTTGCAGCGCCTGCTGTGAACTGGCCCCATTTTCGACCGGACACCTTGGCCTGAACCAGGAGGCTTAGGGATATGCTTAAGCATGTGCTCATGTCTGAAGTTGAAATCATCACGGATGGCGGCCGCCGTCGCCGCTGGAGTTCCGCCGAAAAGCTGCGGATCGTCGAAGAGACGCTGGACGGCAGCGAGAGCATCTCGGCCGTCGCGCGCCGCAATGGCGTGGCGCCCAATCTTCTGTATCGTTGGCGCAAGTTGATGCTGGAAGGAGGGAGTGTCGCGGTGACCGGCGATGACGACGTGACCAGCAACAGGAAGGTGCGGCAGATGGAAGACCGCATCCGCGAGCTGGAGCGCCAGCTCGGTCGCAAGACCATGGAGGCGGAGATCCTTCGGGAGGCGCTGGACAGGTCGCGGGCAAAACAACCGACCTTGCTTGCCGGGTCGCTGAAGACGGACGGTTCCCGATGAAGGCGGTGGCGGACACGCTCGGGGTCGCGCGCTCGAACCTGCATGAGCGGGTGAGCGGCAAGACCAGGCCGCGTCGGCGCTATCATAAAGCGCAAGACGCGGCGCTTCTGCCGTTGATCGAGCGGCTGGTGGCGAAGCGCCCGACCTATGGCTACCGGCGGATCACGGCCGTGCTGAACCGAAAGCTGCGCGCCAACGGCCTGGCGCCGGCCAATCACAAACGCGTCTACCGGATCATGAAAGCGAACAACCTGCTGCTGGCACGCACATACACCGAGCGCCCGGAGCAGGCCCATGACGGCAAGGTGGTCGTCATGCGCTCGAACCTGCGCTGGTGCTCCGACGGCTTCGAGTTCACCTGCTGGAACGGCGAGGTGGTGCGGTTCGGACATTCATTCGGACCGATGGCATTCATGCCCTCACCCTTCATCATCGATGCGCATGATCGCGAGGTCATCGCCTGGCGCGTGGTGGTGAATGCCGGGATCAGCGGATCGGACATCCGCGACATGATGCTCGAGGCCGTTGAGACGCGCTTCGGTAATTGCCAGACGCCACACCCTGTCGAGGTGCTGACCGACAACGGCGCGCCCTACACGGCGAAGGACACGCGCATCTTCGCCCGGCAGCTCGGCCTGCGGCCCTGCTGAATCGCCCCGGATTTGTCGGAGACCATCAACTTAAGTAAGGATGATGGGTATGACAAAAAGCAAAATGGCAAATC